>SFCN01000020.1 GCA_004558595.1 Phascolarctobacterium sp.
CATAACACCAATAAAGAAGAACCTTTTGCCACTAAAGGGCTTTGCTAATCTTGCGTTGGTGGAAGTATAAAGAGCAACCTGCTTCATAGGAACATCATATAATCCTACTGACAATTCTTTGAGCTTTTGATAACAGCCATTACATATCTCGCAGTCAGTAAGCGCTCTATGGCTGCCCTCTGTTCTTATACCAAAATACTTGGCAACTACAACCTGTTTATGGCTACTTAGAAATGGCAATTTTTCACTAGCTATGCGAAGTACATCTACATAATTATTTTTGAGTTCTAGACTAAGACAAGTTTCGCAGGCTGCTCCAAGAAAAGACAAGTCAAAAGTAACGTTATGACCTATCAATATGTCTTCTCCAATAAAATTTAGGAAGCCTATTAAAGCATCTGCTATACTTGGAGCTCCTTCAAGCATATCATTTGTAATACCTGTAAGCTTTGTGATTTGGTCAGGGATCTTTTCGTTTATAGCGACAAAGGTAACATATTCATCTACTTTTCTGTTACATCTATATTTTACTGCTGAGATCTCGGTAATTTTATTTCTTATAGGATCAAAGCCAGTAGTTTCAATATCGATTACTGTGTAATCATCAGGGTATGAATTTAAGGGTTTACCTCTGAAATAAGCATTATATCTAGGCATTTTTTAGTGCTCCATTTTCTTAACTATTGTATGTACATTATACCACACTTCAGCCTACTTGTATCGAAGAGCATCAATCTGCTTTTCCAGACTTTCCAACAATGGCAGCAAATATACTGGATCTAAATTGAAATCTGCTTGTCCATAAGAGCGACAATATGCATAGGCTTCAAAGCATTTTATCAATTCTATTCTCATTTCCATCGCCTGTTTGACCGTCATTTCCAGGTTTAGGGCAACCTGTTTTTCAGACATATTTTGATCCTTGCTACTTGCATGCATAACATAAACCCCTCACAGCATTCCTAAGTTATTGGGTATTATTCTACGCAAGCAGCCGATATTCCTCTATTGTCAAAAACTATATCTCATAAATTAAACTAATAACCATATCTTTTTATCCCTACTATGTATTAAGCTTGAAGAGTTTAAAAATCCTGCCCACTGCTAGGACTAAGAGCGCGCAGCCAGCCACCACCAGCCACTCCTGAGCCACAAGAGGCGCAGTGCGTAGCACGCTACCGCCTAGATAAGTCATACCTATCTGCACCGCAACAATAAGCAGCATCACGCGCCAGAAGGCGGGATTCTGCTGCAAATTTTTCAGCACCTGCAGCTCATCAGTACGCACATTAAAGGCGTTGGCCACAGCCATCATGATGAAAACACAGAAAAATCCCGTATAGGTGTAGATATGGTCCGGTGCACCACGAAAGAGACTATCTATACAGTTGCTCTGGAAAAATGCTAGGCCAACCACAGTCATCACCGTACCACTAAAGACGATTTGCTCCAGCATCCTTCTGGAGACAATGGGCTCACTGCGGTGCTTAGGCCGTTCTGCCATATAGCTACCCAAGGCTGGCTCACCGCCGAAGGCAAGAGCCGCTAGAGTGTCCATAACCAAGTTCACCCACAGGATTTGGGTAATGGTCAAGGGCTTGTCGATGCCCAGGAAGGGCGCAATGAAGCTAGTCACTACAGCAGCAAAATTAATAGTCAGCTGAAAGACGATAAATTTGCAAATATTCTTGTAGATAGTGCGTCCATACAGAATTGCTTGCTTAATGCTGAGGAAATTGTCGTCTAAAATAACTATATCCCCTGCTTCCTTAGCCACCTCCGTGCCGCTCCCCATGGCAAAGCCCACATCAGCTCGCTTGAGGGCTGGTGCGTCGTTGACACCGTCGCCAGTCATACCTACCACCAAATTTTTCTCTTGGGCTAATCTTACTAACCGTAGCTTATCCAGTGGCAAAGCTCTCGCAACGACCCTGAGCTTGCTCAAATTTTCCTTTATATCCTCATCGCTCATTGCTGCTAGCTCGGCAGATGTCCATACAAGCTCTTTTTCAGAAACCAATAGGCCCGCCTCTCGAGCTATGGCCATGGCTGTTTCCTTTCTATCGCCGGTAATCATCACCACCTGCACCCCGGCCTGCTGCACCTGCGCGATTGCTTCTACGGCCTCCGGCCGCACATCATCGCGAATAGCGACCACGCCAACAAGGGTCAAGCCCTTTTCTGGAAGCTCCTGCCCCAGCTCTCCCCCTTCAAAGGTGCATAAGGCCAGCAGACGCATGGCCTGTTTAGCCTGCTGCTGTAGCCAAAAGCTCTGCTGCAGTCGCAGTGTCTCCGACATAGTCAAAGGCAACTCTTCCTCGGACCAATAGTATTTACAATGTGGTAACAGCTTTTCCGGTGCACCCTTAATGAGATAATACTCCTTACCAGAATGTTCCACCTTGGCCCAGGAATATTTATTACTGCTGTTAAAGGGCATCAGCTCCACGCGCTGAGGCAGTTCGTCCATTAACGAGGTACTTATTGTGCCTTCAGCGAATTTTTCTAAAGCCTTTTCCGTAATATTGCCACCGATGGGACCAGCTGCGCCCATGGTAGCCGATGTGTTCAAAAGCACCTGCTCTAAAAATAAGGCTTGCATAGCCGCTGGCGCCTCTACCAATGCATGATATTTTTTGCCCTCGCCTGTGCGTAGGGTAATCACTTCTAGCTGTCCCTTTGTAATAGTGCCTGTCTTATCCGTGAAGAGCATATTCAAGCTGCCTGCCGTCTCTATTCCTACTAGTTTGCGCACTAGCACATGATTCTCCAGCATCTTGCGCATATTCAAAGAGGAAACGATGGCAATCATTAAGGGCAAGCCCTCCGGCACTGCCATGACGATAATAATAATCGCCAAAATTACTGCTTGGAGCAAATCGCTGCTAACCACGCTCCAATTACAAGTATAGGCTGCCCAGCCGCCTGCTAATACCAGCTTATGCGCCATTACCGCTACAGCAATTAGCACGCCGCCGCTGTAGCCCAGCTTACTAATTCTCTCAGCCAAATGCTTTAGCTTCAGCTTCAAGGGGCTTTCCCTATCGTCCTCTCGCAGCTCCTGGGTCAACTGTCCGTATAAAGATGCAATGCCTATCCTTTCCACAAGCATCAGGCCATTACCCTCTACAATAACGCTGCCACGATAGAGACTATGGTCATCCAGAAGGTCCCTGCCTTGAGTAGCTTCTTGCCCTATTTCCCGGGAAATTTTTGTAACAGGTTCGCTTTCCCCGTTCAAGGTCGACTGATCTACTTCCAGCTTACCTGTTAGCGTTATGCCGTCAGCCGGTACCTTGTCCCCGGCCTCCAGCATAATAACATCACCTACTACTATTTCTTCTATGGGCAGGCTTCGTGGTTCGCCGTCACGCCACACCTTACAGCTACTTCTGCTGGCCTCCGCCTGCAGACGCTGAAAAGCGTTTTCATTGCTATACTCCGACCAAGTCGATACCAGGACTGCCAGCGCAATCGCTACGAAAATTCCCAATGTCTCCAGCCAATCGCTATGTCCGTTGTAGATAAAAGCCACGTTTATAAGCAGTGCCACTAGCAGTATTTTTATCATTGGATCCTGCAAATTGTCTCGTAGCTTACTCATAAAGCTTTGTCGTGGCGGCACAGGCAATATATTTTGACCATGTTGCCTTTTACTTTCCTGTACTTCCTGTGAGCTTAATCCATACCTTTGCATAAGTTCTGCCTCCTTTACAAGCATTACCTTGCCTATAGAAAAAGGCGAGCCAATGCTGCAAAAATTTTGCAACAAAGTCTCGCCATTTACTCACATCACCGGACTAGCGACAGCTAATCGTACTGACGGCAATGCAAACATGGAGGGCTCAAGGCCTACCATGCCAGCTACTCCCTTTATTTATTAGGTTAAAATTAGTTGGACCATACGGTCTTCATCAGCTTGGGATATTCTTCGTTCAGATGCTTCAAAACCACATCGATTACTGCGTGTACCAATTCGGGCATAAACTCCTCATCAGTGGTAGGAATGCAGCTTTCGATGACAATATCGCCATTTTCATTTGCATAATACTTGAAAACCTTGTAGTTCTCGTTCAGGCTATTCATATGAGCCATTACAGCAGCGCGGTTAGAGTCCTTAACCAGGCCTGCGCCTACGCGCACCTGCAGCATTACATAAATGCTATCGTCAATGACCAGCATGGTGGGTAGGTTTTGACCGCCAACTTCCATTGCACTGCGATAAACAACGGGATGCATATCCCCTTCTAGATCTTGGATTTGGAAAACGTTAATATTACGTTCATTAATAAAATTACTAAATTTTTGCGCCTTAAGATTCATCATAAGACCTCGCTTTCTCTCTACTTATTTTTATTATACACCAAATAAGCTAATTTTTACAGTAGTAACACTTGCTAAATAGTGAACAAGAAGCAACTTTTCTTTGCCAATTTACCTTTTAATCGGCGCAGTGGCATTCTTCGTGCTCATCCTCTAAAAGAGTTTGAGCGAAGTCGTAACCGAATTGCTCAGCAGCCTCCAAGTTATTGGGTTGCGGTGTCCATTTGCAGGTATGTCCCGGAAGAACCTCCTTACTAAACTTGCCTAAAAGCTCTTCCATATCCTTTTGCGCGCCACCGGCCCAGCCAAAGGTACCGAAGGCAGCGGTCTTTTTGCCTGTAGGAGCTAAGCCCTTCAAATAGGTCAGGAAGGAGCCCATGCTCGGCATCATGCCACTATTTAAGGTAGGAGAGCCTACCAATAGGCCGGACGCAGTGAAAACCTCAGCCGCTACAGTGCTATTAGGAGTGGCGCTCAGCTTGAAGACCTTAACCTCCACGCCTGCCTTTTGGGCACCGCGTGCCATGGCACGGGCTAGCTTTTCCGTACCGCCCCACATGCTGTCGTATGCGATGACCAAGCTGCCATCGCATACGCCCTGGCCCCATTTGCTATAGCAATCTACAATCTTCCCAATGTTCTTGCGCCAAACAACACCATGGCTGGGAGCAATCATTTTAATTTCTAAACCGCCAACCTTAGCGATGGCTTTGCCAATCAGCTTGGCATAGGGCCACAGGATATTGGCAAAATACTTTCGTGCTTCATAGAAAAGATCTGCTTCATCTACTTCATCATCATAACGCTTACTTGTAGCGTAATGCTCGCCAAAAGCATCATTGGAGAAGAGGATTTTATCCTCCACGCAATAGGTGGCCATACTATCGGGCCAGTGGAGCATTGTCATCATGGCAAATACTAAATTACGCTGACCAATGTTAAGCGTTGCTCCATCCTTTACAACTTGGAAATCAAAAATATCCCCATAATGTTGGATAGCTTCATTTTTACCGGCCATAGAAATAATAAATTTTGCGTTGGGGCAAGCCTTGGCCAGCGCAGGCATAGCGCCGCTATGGTCCGGCTCCACATGGTTAATGATTATATAGTCAATGCTTTCCAAAGGGGTTACTTGACTAATATTTTGCAGCAGCTCGTCGGCAAAGGGGGCCTTCACCGTATCTATTAAGGTAATTTTCTCATCCATAATCAGATAAGAATTGTAGGTTGCGCCACGTTCAGTTTTGTAGCCATGAAAATCTCTTACGGCCCAATCCTGTACACCCACATCATAAATATTCGGTGCAATTTGCATAGGTAGCATCATTTCTTCCTCCTTACAGCTTTTCTAAATGCACTGTGCGTGCTTCTTTATCTAAACGTAGTACAAGACTGTGATATTGATTTAAGGTACTACGATGACCAACGCTAACCACGGTGGTATTTTTGAGCCTTTCAGCCAAAAGTCCATACATATGAGCTTCAGTCTCCTCGTCCAGGGCTGAGGTAGCTTCATCCAAAAAGAGCCATAAAGGCTGTTGAATATGGGCACGGGCAAAAGCTAAGCGTTGTTGCTCGCCTACGGAAAGCACATGACTCCAATCAGCAACTAAATCTAGCTTATCCTCTAAATAGCCTATTTGACAAGTATGCATAAGCTGCTTAAGTTCTTGGTCACCTAGAGGCTTAGTCCCAGGATATAAAAGAGCTTCTCTTAATGTGCCCAAGGGAATGTAGGGTTTCTGAGGAATGAACATTAGCTCTTCTGTCTTAGGCATATTTATTTTGCCCTCTACAAAGGGCCAAATGCCTGCTATAGCCCGTAGCAACGTACTCTTGCCACTACCACTTACGCCCTTAATCAAAACATTGGTGCCAGGATTGAGGATAAAATTTAGATTTTGCAGTAAAGGCGTACCATCAGGCAAATTAATCTGCATCCCCTCAGCGCTAACGGAGGTGGAGGTTGCAAAGCGGTCCACATGAAACCGCTCCGCTTCTGCAGAAACCTCTTGCATATGACGACCGAAGTAGGTTAAACGCATTACAACAGCCTGCCATTGGGCTAGACTAGAGTACATATCCACAAAATAAGAAAGGGAATCCTGAACACGACCAAAAGCGCTAGCCACCTGCATTAAGCTACCCAATGTAAATTCCTTGCTTAAATAACGATTCATAGCGGCTACAAAAGGAAAGATAATAGCAATTTGACTGTAGCCTGAATTTAACCATACCAGCTGCTTCTGCTTATTAACAAGCTTCCAAAAATTATCCATTAAAAGCTTGAAGCGCTCCTTAAAGACCATGCCCTCCTGTGCCTCACCACGATAGAATGCGACATTTTCTGCACTCTCGCGTAGACGAATCATAGCAAAGCGAAAATCTGCTTCATAGCGTTGCTGAATGAAGTTAAGTTGTACCAGCTTGCGACCAACTAAATGGGTCACATAAGTGCCGGCAATGGAATAGAGTAAGGAGGCCCAGAATAGGTAGCCCTTAATGGTAAAGGTATGCCCAAATGCTGAGAACACTAAGGGCCCGGACATACTATAAAGTATAACAACAAAGGATGCGAATGTACAAAAAGATTTGATAATCCCTACTGTAAAGCCCAGGGTCATCTCCACAAATAAACGCACATCCTCTGATATACGTTGGTCCGGGTTATCTGTATCTTTACCAAACATCTGCAAATGGTAGTATGTCTTGTTCTTGAGCCAAATATCTAAAAAACGTGCAGTCAGCCATTTACGCCAATTGATAATTAGGCATTGTTGCAAATAGTATGAATACACAGCGAGAATTATGTAAATAGCTGCAAGACCAGAGAATACATAGAGCTCATGAAAGATGGTATCCGTTGCATAATTTTGTAGAGCGTTATAGAAGCGATTATTCCATTGATTGAGAAGCACCAGCATATAAACTATGCCTAGAGTAAGCGCGATTATACAGCCTAATAGAAAGAAGGCCTTCTTTTTTTCCTCTGATTGCCAATAGCTTCTAGTTAAATACCAGACATCCTTAAAAAACTGCTTGGAGATAGTAAAATTCTGCACTAGACTTCTACTTCCTTTTCTTAAACTTGGTTTACTTCTTAATTATACAACATAGAAGAGTAAAATAGTAGTTTTTACTCTTATTTTCACTTAGATTTTTCTATTTGACATACCCAGTTATTTTACATACTCACGCTCATTCTAAGCATCAAAAAGAGCCCACCATAAGGTGAGCTCTTTAATAGCTAAATAATGAAATTATTTAACAGGACCAATCATAGCCAGCATGGTACCAGCAGCTACTGCAGTACCGATAACGCCTGCTACGTTGGGGCCCATAGCGTGCATCAGCAGGAAGTTAGCAGGGTTGCATTTTTGACCAACTTTTTGAGATACACGAGCAGCCATAGGAACTGCAGATACGCCTGCAGAACCGATCAGCGGATTGGTTTGGCCGCCATCCAGTTTGCACATCAGGGTACCGAAAATAGCGCCCATTGCAGTACCAGCAATGAAAGCTACCAGGCCCAAGCAGATGATCAGGATGGTTTGATAGTTCAAGAAGGATTCAGCGGACATGGTAGCGCCAGTACCGGTAGCCAGCATGATGGTTACGATGTTCATCATAGCGTTTTGTGCGGTATCGGACAGACGATCCAAGCAGCCTGCTTCTTTGAACAGGTTACCAAGCATCAGCATACCAATCAATGCGGTTACGGAAGGTAACAGCAAGGAGATGATGATGGTGCACATGATCGGGAATGCGATCTTTTCAAAATGAGAAACCGGACGCAATTGTTTCATAACGATCTTGCGGTCAGCTTCAGTGGTGCACAGCATCATGATAGGAGGCTGAATCAGGGGAACCAAAGACATGTAGGAATAAGCAGCTACAGCGATAGCGCCCAACAGTTGGGGAGCCATTTTAGCAGCCAGATAGATAGAAGTCGGGCCGTCAGCACCACCGATGATACCGATAGCAGCAGCTTCTTGTACGGAGAAGCCCAGCAGCATAGCGCCGAGCAGAGCTACGAATACACCGCCTTGTGCAGCAGCACCAAGCAGCAAGGTTTTGGGGTTAGCCAGCAGAGGACCGAAGTCGGTCATTGCGCCTACGCCCAAGAAGATCAACGGAGGGAATACTTCGTGGTGAATGCCGTATGCGATTACGGACATAACGCCAGGTTGTTCGAAACCGTTTTTAGGAATGTTAGCCAGAATACAACCAAAAGCGATCGGAGAGAGCAGCAGGGGCTCAAAGCCTTTGCCGATAGCCATGTACAGAAGAACAAGACCAACGATGATCATGATAACATGGCCGCCAGTCAGAGCGGAGAAACCGGAATCTGCCCAAACGGATGCTAAAGCAACGAGAAATGCTTCCATTTAATATCCTCCCAATTTTCAATTTGTGGAAGGCCTCCGGGATAGAGGCCCTCCAAAGGATCAGGGTACTAAGTTAATTTAAAACTGATATTGCGAACTATCAGCTAAAAATTACATAACGATCATAACGTCGCCGGTACCAACGGTTTGGCCTGCGGAAACGCGAACGTCGGATACAGTGCCGTCAGCCGGAGCCATGATTTCGTTTTGCATCTTCATAGCTTCCAGAATCATCAGAACGTCGCCAGCTTTAACTGCGTCGCCAACTTTAACGTTAACGGACAGAACTTTGCCGGGCATCGGAGCGGAAACGGTGGTAGCGCCAGCAGCAACCGGAGCAGCAGCTTTCGGAGCCGGAGCAGGAGCCGGAGCAGCTTTCGGAGCAGGAGCCGGAGCAGCTTTCGGAGCAGCAGCAGCTTTCGGAGCAGAAGCTACAACGCCAGCTTCTTCAACTTCAACTTCGTATGCGGTACCATTAACGGTGATAGTATACTTTTTCATGGATATAATCCTCCTTAAAATCTCGATTTTTTTTAAAAATTAAAATTGCAAACTTGCAAATCTTTAATGCATTAGAGCATTAGAAGCATTCTTTACGAACGCTGATAGCTTCAGCACGAGCATTTACATTCCAAGCATCGGATTTTACACGACGGATGCAAGCGATTTGTTCAGCGCTGCAACCGCATGCTGCTACTGCTGCTGCGATAACAGCGATAATTTCGCTGTCATCTTGTACCGGTGCAGCAGCAACTGCTGCCGGTGCCGGAGCTGCTGCCGGGGTAGGAGCTACTGCCGGTTTAGCAACTTTTTTTTTAGTCGGATCGATTACTTGCAGAAGGCTCATCATAACGCCCAACGCAATCAGAACGCCGAATACGATGGTCATGTTGATCAGAGCGATCAGCCAAGGGTTAGTGGTAACAGGACCCATTTATTTCACCTCATCTTATCTTAAAATAGGGTTTAAGCGCTAAGCAGCTTGTGAATTACAAAGGAATGTTGCCGTGGCGTTTTGCCGGACGGGTTTCGCGTTTGCTTTCCAGCATTTGCAGAGCGTTGATGATGGTGGGACGAGAGTTTTTCGGTTCGATAACCATGTCAACCATGCCGCGCATTGCTGCTTGGTACGGAGTAGCGAAGTTCTCGATGTATTCTTTGGTCTTAGCTTCAACATCAGGATCTTTCTTGAAGATGATGTTAGCAGCGCCAGCAGGACCCATTACAGCGATTTCAGCGGTCGGCCATGCAATAACTTGGTCAGCGCCCAGGTCTTGAGAGCACATTGCCAGGTAGGAACCGCCGTAAGCTTTACGGGTTACCAGAGTAATTTTGGGAACAGTTGCTTCGGAGTAAGCATACAGCATCTTAGCGCCGTGACGGATGATGCCGCCGTATTCTTGGTTGCAGCCAGGCAGGAAGCCAGGAACGTCAACCAGGTTCAGCAGAGGAATGCCGAAAGCGTCGCAGAAGCGGATGAAACGAGCGGATTTATCGGAAGCATTGATGTCCAAGCAGCCAGCCATAACTTTCGGTTGGTTAGCAATGATACCGATGGTTTGACCATCCATACGAGCAAAGCAAGTGATGATGTTGGTTGCCCAGTATTTTTGGTTTTCATAGAATTCGCCGTTATCAACGATGGATTTGATAACTTCATACATATCGTATGCTTGGTTGGAGTTGTCCGGCAACAGAGTGTTCAGTTTGTCGTCGGTACGCATCGGATCGTCACCGGTTTCAACAATCGGAGCACCTTCCATGTTGTTGGAGGGCAGGAAGCTGAGCAGGTAACGGATTTGTTGCAGGCAGTCTTCGTCGTTTTCAGCAGCGAAGTGAGCAACACCGGAAGTGCTGTTGTGGGTCATAGCGCCGCCCAATTGTTCTTGGGTTACGTCTTCACCGGTAACGGACTTAACAACTGCAGGGCCGGTAATGAACATCTTGGAGGTGTTCTTAACCATGTAGATGAAGTCGGTCAGAGCAGGGCTGTATACAGCGCCGCCTGCGGAGGGACCCATGATAGCGGAAATTTGGGGAATAACGCCGGAAGCGATGGTGTTTTCGAAGAAGATCTTACCATAGCCAGCCAGAGCGTCGATAGCTTCTTGGATACGAGCACCGCCGGAATCGTTCAGGCCAACCAACGGAGCGCCCATTTTCAGAGCCAGACGTTGAACCTTAACAATCTTAGCAGCATGCATTTCGCCAAGAGAGCCGCCTTCTACAGTGAAGTCTTGTGCGAATACATAAACCAGACGGCCATCTACAGTGCCGTAACCGGTGGTAACGCCTTCACCCGGAAGTTCTTTCTTTTCTTGACCGAAGTTGGTGCAACGATGACGAACGAAACGGTCCAATTCTACGAAGGAACCTTCGTCGAGCAGTGCAGCGATTCTTTCGCGAGCAGTCATTTTGCCAGCTTCATGTTGTTTAGCAACACGTTTTTCGCCGCCAGCAGCCAGAATTACTTCGGCTTTTTTGAGCATTTTCTCAATTCTTTCTTGAGTAGACAAATCTTACACCTCCATCATATTTGGGAGAACAAATTTATATACATATGCTGAAGGCATATCACTTGTATGCCTTCAGCACAATGTATCAAAAATAATTTAACCTAAATCTTTTAATTTACCAGCTAAGCTTGTAAATTAGTCAACATAGGTAGCCATGGGTTGGCAGATTTCCAACAGGCAGCCAGCAGATTTCGGATGAATGAAAGCAATCTTCATTTGGCCAGCACCATTGCGGGGAGCTTTGTCGATCATGCGAACGCCAGCAGCTTGCAGGTCAGCAATAGCAGCTTTGATGTCGTCAACGCGCAGAGCCATATGTTGGATGCCAGGGCCGTTCTTAGCAACATATTTGCCGATAGGGCCATCGCCGTTTTCAGTAATGTCAACGAGGAGTTCGATCAGGGTTTCGCCGCAGGGAACGAAAATGGTAGCAACGCCTTGTTCTTTAACTTCTTCGGTACCGGTAGCTTTTAAGCCCAGAGCCTCAGTGTAAATTTTAGCAGCTTCTTCCAGAGTACCAGCGCAAGCTACGCCGATGTGGTCAACACAAATAGTCTTGAATGCCATAATAAATTCCTCCTAAATAAATGTAATTTTGGTGGTTTTATTTCAAAACTTTACCAACAATATCATCAACGACAGAGTAAGGTTCAATCTCACGGGATTGCATCTTCACTACGAGATCATCAAATTCCTGAGTTTGAATAACTTCTTTGTCGATGTAGCGATTTACACGGTCATTGAGCATAGCCTCAACTTCGTTTTTAATACGTTTCTTGCGGATATCGTTCAATTTACCGGAATCGATTAAATATGCCTTGTGAGCCTCGATGGAGTCCACAACGGCCTCTATACCTTCACCCTTGCTAGCAATGGTCCTGTTAATCGGAGGACGCCAGCCAACATGTTCGGGATTTAATTCGAGCATCATTTCAATCTCAATGTTGAGCTTGTCTGTACCTTCACGGTCAGCTTTGTTAATCGTGAAAAGGTCACCGATTTCAAGTATACCTGCTTTAATAGCCTGGATGTCATCGCCCATTCCGGGGATAACAACAACCATGGTAGTATCTGCGGTCTTTACAATATCAACCTCAGATTGGCCTACACCTACGGTCTCGATAATGATTACGTCCATGCCATAAGCGTCCATTAATTTTACAGCGTCACCTGCTTTTTGAGACAGGCCGCCAAGGCTGCCACGGGTAGCCATAGAACGAACGAAGATGCCTTCATCCGCCATCAGATCCATCATTCTAATACGGTCACCAAGAATAGCACCGCCAGAATACGGGCTAGTGGGGTCAATCGCTACGATGCCTACAGTTTTACCGCGTTTGCGATATTCTTTAGCAAGTTTATCAGTTAAAGTACTTTTACCAGCACCCGGAGGGCCAGTGATACCAATTACATAAGCATTACCAGTATGAGGATAGATCTCTGTCATAATTTTGACAGCGTCATCGTATTCATTTTCAACAGCAGTGATTGCCTTAGATAATGCAAGACGAGAATGATTTAATAATTTATCTACTATTTCCATAGTTCACACCGCCTTGTCAGATTGTGAATATTTGATAAGGCAAGCCGGGACAAACCCGGCTTGCACTTATAGGTTAGGGATAAAATTATTTAACGTTAGCGTTGATGCATTCAACAATTTTGCTGGTCGGGGTGCCAGGAGTGAATACTTCGGTGATGCCAGCAGCTTTCAGGCCGGGGATGTCAGCGTCAGGAATAACGCCGCCGCCGATAACCAGAACGTCGTTCAGGCCTTTTTCCTTCAGCAGTTCAACTACTTTCGGGAACAGGGTGTTGTGAGCGCCGGACAGCAGGGACAGAGCAACAACTTGTACGTCGTCTTGCAGAGCAGCTTCAGCGATTTGTTCCGGGGTCAGACGGATACCGGTGTAGATAACTTCGAAACCAGCGTCGCGCAGAGCACGAGCAACTACTTTAGCACCGCGGTCATGGCCATCCAGACCCGGTTTAGCAACTAAAACTTTAATGTTAGCCATTGTAAAATACCTCCGTATATGTTAGTGTTTACAAATTAGAGAGTGGTATGAGGTTGGTATTCACCGAATACTTTTCTCATAACGCCGCAGATTTCACCTTCGGTAGCATATGCACGAACTGCGTCGAGGATCAAAGGCATCAGGTTTACAGACTCATCAGCGCAACCAGCTTCCAGAGCAGCCAGAGTTTCAGCAACTTTAGCATTGTCACGGCGAGCTTTCAGAGCAGCGATCTTTTCAGCTTGCAGTTTGCCTACAGAACCGTCTACGCGCAGCAGGTTCTTCGGAGGTTCTTCTTCTTGGGTGAATTTGTTAACGCCAACGATGATACGGTCGCCTTTTTCAATTTCCATTTGCCATTTGTAAGCGGAATCTTGAATTTCTTTTTGGATGTAGCCTTTAGCAATAGCTTCCGGAGCGCCACCGATTTCGTCGATCTTTTCGATGTATGCCCAAGCTTCTTTCTCGATCTTGTCGGTCAGAGCTTCTACATAGTAGGAGCCGCCCAACGGGTCAACGGTGTCAGCCAGGCCGGATTCGTAAGCAACGATTTGTTGGGTACGCAGAGCGATGGTTACAGACTCAGTGGTCGGCAGAGCCAAAGCTTCGTCCTTGGAGTTGGTGTGCAGGGATTGGGTACCACCCATAACAGCAGCAGCGGTTTGCAGAGCAACACGAACGATGTTGTTGTTAGGTTGTTGAGCGGTCAGCATGGAGCCAGCGGTTTGGGTATGAACGCGCAGCATCATGGATTTAGCTTTCTTAGCGCCAAAACGCTCTTTCATAACTTTGGACCATACACGACGAGAAGCACGGAATTTAGCAACTTCTTCAAGTACGTTGTTATGAGCATTCCAGAAGAAGGACAGACGGCCAGCGAAAGCGTCAACGTCCAGACCAGCTTTGATAGCAGCTTCTACATAAGCAATGCCGTCAGCGATGGTGAATGCGATTTCTTGAGAAGCGGTGGAACCAGCTTCACGAATGTGGTAACCGGAAATGGAGATGGTGTTCCACAGAGGTACGTTCTTGGAGCAATATTCGAAAATATTGGTGATCAAACGCATAGAGGGTTTCGGCGGGAAAATGTAGGTGCCGCGAGCTGCATACTCTTTCAGAATATCGTTCTGAATGGTGCCGCGCAGTTTGTCAGCGGAAACGCCTTGTTTTTCAGCAACTGCAATGTACATAGCCAGCAGTACGGATGCAGGAGCGTTGATGGTCATAGAAGTGGAAACTTTGTCCAAAGAGATTTGGTCAAACAGGATTTCCATATCTGCCAGGGAGTCGATAGCAACGCCTACTTTACCAACTTCACCTTCAGCCATCGGATCGGTGGAGTCATAACCGATTTGGGTCGGCAGGTCGAATGCGCAGGACAGGCCGGAACCACCGTTAGCCAGCAGGTAACGATAACGTTTGTTGGATTCTTCAGCGGTGGA
The DNA here is from genome assembly GCA_004558595.1 of Phascolarctobacterium sp. Lineage (GTDB taxonomy): Bacteria > Bacillota > Negativicutes > Acidaminococcales > Acidaminococcaceae > Phascolarctobacterium_A. Next base: position 14,688 of record SFCN01000020.1, read on the forward strand.
GAAACCAGCATACATACGCATGGTCCAGAAACGGCCACGATACATGGTGGGTTGTACGCCACGGGTGTAAGGATATTCACCGGGGAAGCCCAATTTGGTCATGTAGTCAAAGTTTTCACCAAGATCAATCGGGGTGTACAGTCTGTTAGGAACCAGGTTTGCGCGTTCAGGGTTTTTTACCAGTTTAGCTTCAACGTCAGCGGTGTATTTTGCTAAACCAGCCTTAATTTCTTCAAATGCCATTCTCAAATCCTCCTTAAAATATTTGGTTTGCATATTTCGGATTGGACGGATCCGAAATCATGGTGAGAGTGTCCGTCATAGACGGTATATGGCAAAGCCGCTAGGCCTCGTCAACATTTTATTTATACTTGCCGATAAGTCCCACACCTATCGGCAAGTACATTACATAGTTTACAATATTTTTGAAAACTTCTCAAGTAGATTCTTAAGATATTTTCAAATTATTTTTCCATGGTGCCGGTTTCGTTGAAGCGGGTATGGAAGGAGAAAGCCTCGGACAGGATGTGCGGGGTTTGGCTGTTCTTGCAAGCTTCGCATGCACGATGGAAATAATCCAGCAGCATGGGTTGATATTTCGGGTTAGCAATCTTGTCGATGATAACCAGAGCGCGTTCTTTCGGGGACAGGCCACGCAGGTCAGCTACGCCACGTTCAGAAACGATAACGTCAACATCATGCTCGGTGTGGTCAACATGGCTGCAGAAAGGAACTACGGAAGAAATAGCGCCGCCCTTTGCCAAGGAGGTGGTGAAGAATACGGTCAGGAAGCCGTTACGAGCATAGTCGCCGGAGCCGCCGATACCGTTCATCAGCTTGGTGCCGCAGATGTGAGTGGAGTTAACGTTGCCATAGATGTCAACTTCGATAGCGGTGTTCATAGCGATAACGCCGATACGACGAGCAACTTCCGGGCTGTTAGCAACTTCTTGCGGACGCAGGATGATGTATTTCTTGTATTTGTCTACGTTCTCGTAGAATTTCTTCAGGCATTCAGGAGACGGGCTCAGAGCGGTACCGGAGCAAACACGCAGCTTGCCAGCATCGATCAGGTCGAACATACCGTCTTGGATAACTTCGGTATAAACGGTCAGGTCTTCGAAGTCGGAGTTAACCAGACCATTGATAACTGCGTTAGCTACGGAGCCTACGCCGGATTGCAACGGCAGCAGGTTCTTCGGCAGACGGCCAGCAGCAACTTCGGCTTTGAAGAAGTCAACCAGGTTTTTGCCCATCTTTTGAGCGTCTTCGTCGATAGCGCCCAGAGGACGAACTTTATCGGTGATGTCGCAAGGAACAACAGCAACGATCTTTTCAACTTCTACAGGAACATACGGGGTACCAATGATGTCTTCGGGTTTGCAAACCGGGATAGGTCCACGGTTCGGGGGATCCAGAGGAACATAGGAGTCATGCATACCTTCCAGAGCAACCGGTTGGGTTACGTTAACTTCTACGATAACCTTTTTAGCGGATTGAACATAGGAAGAGGTGTTGCCCATGGAGGTGGTCGGGATCAGACCAACTTTTCCTTCGCCCAGATCGATGATTTTGCAAGCTTCAACGATTGCAACATCAACGTCACGGCGGTTAGCCATGAAGCCATAACGGGTCATTTGAGCAACATGGCTCAGATGCAGGTCGGTGTATTTAACTTGGCCAGCATTGATAGCTTTACGCATATCATTGTTGGTTTGGTAAGGCATACGACGGTCAACGATGCCTGCTTGGGTCATAGCGGTATCCATTTCAGGACCTACGGATGCGCCAGTCCAAACGTTGATTTTGAAAGGAGTTTTTTTGCCTTTTTCAGCAAGAGCCAGAGGTACAGCTTTCGGATAGCCAGACGGGGTAAAACCACTGGTACCTACGTTGTCACCATCTTTTACGAATTCTGCAGCAGCTTCAGCACTCATAACTTTGCCAGCTACTACGTCAACAATGCGATCTTTAATGTCGATCATGTTTACCTTCCTCCTTATAATTAGGACATTGTGTTTATAAAAGGGTTAAGCCCTTTTTGCTTATAACTCACCTGCTGTTCCCAAACAGGAACCACCAGATAAGGTATTGCCTCAGTCAAGTATTTCACAAAGACTTCATACTTAACTATGTTATGTTTTCGACATAGCAAGAAAAACTCCTGCTAGAGTCTTTAATTTTTTTAGATTTTTATTTTCATATTCTGCTACAATTATAACACATTTTATGAGAAATTTCACTTAGTTTTCGGAAGAATTTTCTCAAAGTCGCTATTGTGGCTAGCTGGGCGCTTTGCCTTGAAAAGACTCAGCGATTACTATAATACCAATAAAATTGTAACATAGCAAGCTTTTTCTTTACATGTTTACGAAAAAAAACGCCTAGCCCCATGTATTTATCACTTTTTTGTAGTATTTCGACAGGACATTTATTGATTTTTAATATTCTAAGTAGAAATTAAAATACAAACTTATCCTCTGGTTAGAAAAATATTGCCTTGTTTTCCACAAAGGTATATCAGGGCACCTTTTAAAATTATTTTCGTAAATCGCTTCTGTTTTCTTTAACGACTGGCTAGTCAGTGTCTATTTTTAGGGATTCTTGCTTATTTTTTGCTCACACCCAGCTCATAAAGCTTGCCGATAAGCTCAAAGGCAGGTTCCTCTGTAGCAGCCACAACAATATCATTCATATTAGCCTTGTGCAGCGTTTCCTCAGCCACCGGACCATCACCGGCTACGATAACGCAGGAAAGGCCAATCAAGGAAGCTACAGCTGCTACGTTTTGATGACCCTGCATAGTTACCCATACCATACCCGGCTGCCCCTGACCCATCACATTACTCAAAAGGTCGCTGGCATAGCCACCTTCTACCTCAGCATACAGGGCATCCTCGGAAACATCCTTAGTTAATAATTTTAAATTCAGTGCGTCTAAAAGCTCTTTAACCTTCATGGTCATCATCCTCCGTATTATTTAGCATTTGTGGCTCATGATAAATGGGAATCTGCTTGGCTAATTCCAGCATTCCCTGGGAAAGCTTGTGCACGCTGGCGCGCAGCTTAAATATACAATCGATTTCGTGGGCCTTGCCTTGAACGATATCCTCGGCCAAGCCCTGACAGCTGGGCGCGCCACAGGCGCCGCAATCCAATCCCGGCAGGGAGCACAGGACCTCTTCCATGCGCTCGAATTTTTTCATGGCCTCCATAATATCATCATCCAGCTGCATCATGGGCCTGGGCACCAGCTTTTTGCGATAGGCGGCCGAGGCCGGAAAATCCTGTAACACCATGGTGCGAGCCATAGCCTCATTTCTATCCTCGGGCTCCTTTTCACGCAAGCAGCGAATGCGTTGGCGCAAATTGCTTTCTGCCACAAATTTATTTTCTGCAGCCAGGATTCCGCCCAAGCAGCCTCCTTGGCAGGCATTGCATTCCACATAATCTAAATGGGGCATTTTGTTCATGGAAATCTGCTCGAGGATCTCATATACATTGTCAATGCCATGAATGGCTAAGCCATTGGTTATCCCTGTGGAAGCAAGCTCACCGCCATAGGTACCCCAAGCGAGTCCATAGGAAGAGCCGGTGCGCACATTTAGCTCTCTCGTCCCACCCATATTTTTTAGCAGCAGGCCGTAAATCTCGCTCAGGCTAAAGCTGCCGCTAAGCTCCGTATGCTGCACATCCACCGACTGGCGAATATTGGTCTCCTTCGAAGGGCAGGGAGAAATAAACCATACGCCGATAAGCTCCGTTGGCAGCTGCTTGCGAGCTGCCGCCTCACGCTTCACATAAATAGCCGCTGCCTCCGCAGGAGCCAGCACCGGCACCACCTGCTTAATCAGCTCCGGAAATTTCACCTGAATAAGGCGCATTACCGCAGGACAGGTGCTGGAGATCAAGGGCTTACGCCCACCTGTGTAATTTTTTAAATAGGCTTCAATCTCCTTGGCGATGTATTCGCTGGCCAAAGATACATCGAAGATCTCGTCAAAGCCCAAATTATGCAGTCCCTGCCAAATATCCTCTAAAGGCACATTGGCCGGAAATTGAGAATAAAGGCTGGGCGCGGGCAAAACTATATTATAAACAAATTTACTCAGTCCCTCTAAGACATCCGTTTTCACAGAAAAGGCGTGGTAGGGACATCCGGAAGCGCAGGCGCCACAATCAATGCAGCGGTCCGCCAAAATCTCGGCCTTACCATTGCGCACGCGAATGGCCTCCGTAGGGCAGAGCTTGACGCAGGATACGCAGCCCTGGCATTTTTCTTTATTCAATTGTACTGAATGGTAGTACTTTGTCGGCGCCAATGCGTATCACCTCACTTTGCTCGTACACAGTTAATCATAAATCTTCACTTTGATGGTTAAATTTCATCACAATGGTTGTACCCTCGCCCACCTTGGACTGGATATCAAATTCATCGGAGCATTTTTGCATATTTGGCAAGCCCATACCGGCACCAAAGCCCATTTGGCGCACGTAGTCAGGAGCTGTGGACCAGCCCTCCTGCAGTGCTTTATTGATATCGGGAATGCCGGGGCCCTTATCAGTAACAGTAATCACAGTCATGGTCGGGAAAACCTCCGCTGCCACGTTGCCACCGCCGGCATGAATAATCACATTCATCTCTGCCTCATAGGTACCAATGGCGATGCGGCGCACGCAATCGGCTGGAATGCCTAAGCGCTGCAGCATTTTCTTGATTTTAGAGGAAGCCTCGCCTGCCCGCTCAAAATCTCCACCGGCGCAATCAAAGGCCATTTTTACAGATTTATTTTCACTCATTTTATCTACCTCGTTTACTACAGCCACGAATGCCGGCACCATAGAGGATACCACAGGCCTCAAATAGAGTATACTCCGTTACCAAGACCGGCAAACCATCCTCGGCAGCGGCCTCCACGATCTCTCTATCAGGAACCTTGCCACGTACAAAAACAACACCACTTAGCTCCGTCATATCGGCAGTACGCACAACCTGCATATTGGTCAAGCCCGTACACAGCAGGGTGCTACGCTTCGTAAAGGCTAAAACATCGCTCATCATATCGCTACCGCAGCAGGTTTCTATTTGGCGGTCTAGAAGCTCCTCTCCCTCCAATATCCTGGCATCCAGCAGCTTTTGTATTTCCCTTAATTTCATACACATCGCTCCTGAAATCTAATATATACTTTTACCCTATTATTGTACTCTGTTTAATAGCGAATGTAAACAAGAAAAAAGTCGGAGCCGTATTTTTAACGAAAAGCTTTAATTTTGTAAACTACTTTACAATTAGGCTAGAATAGACTGCAATTTGTAATATTTTTTGCGATTTTTATTGACGACTTATGATTATTGCTGTATCATCTAGCACATAGCTTAATACTGAGCGATGAAGAGAAGAGTAAACGTACGAGCTTGGCGCAGAGAGCCTCCATTTTGGTGCAAGGAGGAGCAAGGGGTGGCGTTGAAGATGGTCTTGGAGCTGATGGACTGAATTGCCTTCTACGGAGGTCTTTAGGTCGTCCGGGTGCACCCGTTATAGTGCTAGAGTATTAAAGGGTAAACAAAATCCCTGCGTACTTGATGAGGTCCATGTGGTGACATATGGATGAATAAGGGTGGTATCACGAAGTTACGCCTTCGTCCCTGTATTTTTGCAGGAACGAAGGCTTTTTTATTTTCCTAAAAAGCTTTCTCCCTGCACCAGCGTCATTATCTTAGGAAATAGGATATTAGGGAATAAAGTATTTAGGAGGAAACATAATGCCTATTAAAGTCAATGACCATTTATCAGCAATCGTACAATTACAGGAGGAGGGCATCTTCACGATGACCGAGCAGCGCGCCAATACCCAGCGCGTTCGTCCATTAAAGGTGTGCGTGCTTAATCTAATGCCCCTAAAGAAGCCCACAGAAATGCAGCTGTTGCGCCTTTTGGGTAACTCCCCCCTGCAGATTGAAGTCGATTTTTGCCGCGTAGTCACCCGTGAAACTACCCACACTGACAACTCTTATTTGGATAGAGCCTATTTGGAGTTCAATGATATCAAGGATAATTATTACGATGCCTTTTTGATGACCGGCGCTCCTGTGGAGACCATTCCCTTCGAAGAGGTGGATTACTGGAAAGAAATTGAAACTTATCTCGATTGGGCCGAATACCACTGCTATTCCACCATGACGCTGTGTTGGGGCGCACAGGCAGCACTCTATCATTATTACGGCGTGAACAAAACCGTGCTGCCGGCCAAGATGTTCGGCATTTTCCCCTATGGTCTCACGGTGAAAAACCATCCCCTGCTGCGCGGCTTTGACGACAGATATTTTATTCCCCAATCCCGCCACACCGCAGTGGACGATGATGCCATCGATGCCTGCAAATCACTGCAGGTGCTGTCCCGCTCCGTGGAAAACGGCATCAATATTTGTGCCACCAAGGATTTGCGCCGCATCTTCGTGCTAGGCCATTTTGAGTACGACCGCTACACCTTGGCGAACGAATACTATCGCGATAAGCAGAAGAATTTGCCCATTGAAATGCCCCAATTCTACTTCCCTGAGAACGACACCACTCAGGAGCCTGTTTTCAAATGGCGCAGCTATGCGCACCTTTTCTATATGAACTGGCTGAACATAGTATATCAGGATACTCCCTATGATTTAACCCAGCTGGCTCCTGCCGAAAGCGACAAGCTGAACAAGGCACTGGACCAATATAATAAAATTCTGCTGCAGCTGCAAAGAGTGGGTGCAGAGGTTAAACAAGAAAAATAAAACTAAAGGAGATTATGGAAATGGCAAATGTGAATATCAATACTAAATGCGTGCAGGGAGGTTATCATCCGGGCAATGGCGAGCCCCGCCAAATCCCCATCATTCAATCCACCACCTTCAAATATGATACCAGCGAGGATATGGGCAAGCTCTTCGATTTGGAGGCCACGGGCTATTTTTATTCCCGCCTACAAAACCCCACCTGCGATTATGTAGCGGCCAAGATTGCTGAGCTGGAGGGCGGCACGGCAGCGATGCTCACCTCCTCCGGACAAGCAGCAAACTTTTTCGCCCTCTTTAATATTTGCGAAGCCGGCGACCATATTGTGGCTTCCTCCTCCATTTACGGTGGTACCTTTAATTTGATCGCGGTAACCATGGCGAAAATGGGAATTACTGCTACCTTCGTATCCCCCGATGCTACTGACGAGGAACTGGATGCCGCTTTTCAGGACAATACTAGAGCTGTTTTTGGCGAAACCATTGCTAACCCCGCTTTGACCGTGCTGGATATTGAAAAATTCGCCAAGGCCGCTCATCGTCACGGTGTACCCTTAATCGTAGATAACACCTTCCCCACTCCCATCAACTGCCGTCCCATTGAATGGGGAGCCGATATCGTTACCCATTCCACTACCAAATACATGGACGGTCATGGAGCCTGCGTAGGCGGCGCCATCGTGGACAGCGGCAAATTTGATTGGCTAGCCCATAAGGATAAATTCCCCGGGCTGTGCCAACCGGACGATTCCTATCACGGCATTACCTATGCGGAAAAATTTGGTCTAGCCGGCGCTTTTATTACCAAGGCTACTGCCCAGCTCATGCGTGATTTTGGCTGTGTACAATCTCCCCAAAGCGCCTTTATCCTGAATTTAGGCTTAGAATCCCTCCATGTGCGCATGCCTCGCCATGTGGAAAACGGCCAAGCTGTCGCGGAGTTTTTGGAAAAGCAGCCTCAGGTGGATTATGTAAGCTATCCAGGCCTTGCCTCTAACAAATACCATGCCTTAGCGCAAAAATACTTGGGCAACGGCGGCTGCGGTGTCGTCTCCTTCAATTTGAAGGGTGGACGCAAGGCGGCCGAGTCCTTCATGAAGCGTCTGCGAATCGCAGCCATTGAAACCCATGTGGCCGATGCCCGTACCTGCTGCTTAAACCCTGCCACCAGCACCCATCGCCAGATGACCGATGAACAGCTAGCAGCCTGTGGCATCCCTGCAGGCCTCGTGCGCATTTCCTGTGGTCTAGAGGACAAGGAAGACCTCATCGCTGACCTAGCGCAGGCTTTAGCAGGCATAGAATAATAAAGAAATTTTGTTTGTCAGCCACTAAGACAGCAAAACATTACAAAAGCGTCAACTTTCTTCCTGTATTACGGAGAAAATTGACGCTTTTTGTTTTTATTATAAGTATCAAGATGGTAGTGTTTTATCAGTAACGAAACATTACCGAAAAGAACGTTCTACTTAAGTTTCGTAATTATTCAACTTGCTGCACAGCATGGTCAAGCCACCCATGAGCCAGAACAAAAGCCCCATTTGGGTATTGAAATAAACATGGTCCGTTAGTCCTCCCACAGCAATGCCCACCGTTGCCAGCACATAGCCACGGCCCATGGCCTTCAGCCACAAGCTGCGGCCGTGGTGGGCTAAGGCCCAGGCCGCGGGCAAGAACACGCCCCACCACACCAGGAGGAACACCAAAAGCCCGTGGTAGCCCAATTCAGAGCATACATTGAGAAAAATATTATGGCAATGGTACATAATAACGCTGGTGTCTTCTAGGTAGAAGTTGTAGTCGGGATAGACGAAGCGATAGCCATACCAGCCCACGCCCAAGGGAAAGTCCTCGATAACTGAGGTAGTACTCTCGAAATACGCCACGCGAAGCGCGGCGGATGTATCCTCGCCGCTGGTGATGGAGCTAAGGCGTTGCAGCACGGCCCGGCCTCCCACGGCCAGAGCCACTGTGCCGCCGGCCAGCACCGGCAGGAAGGCTTTTCGACAGAACAACACGCAAAAGGTCAACAGCATGGCGGCGCAGGCCAGCCAATTGCCACGACTATAGGTATAGAGCAGGCACAGCGCTGCTAAGGCGCCGCCTAGGGCGAAGGCGGCGCGCCAGCGCTTATAGCCCTTGGTTTGGTTGAAAAAAGCCGTACAATAGGAAATAACCAGCACTAGGTAGCCTGCTAAAATATTCGGGTTCACCAACGTGGAATATACTCGCACCTTCAGGTCCGGGAACTGGTCCGGGTCGGACCAAATGCCCTCACCGGCCACGCCCAAAGTCTTTTGGGCGATGCCGATGAGGCTCACCAGCGCCGACACGGCCAAGAACGCTCCCATGAGCTGCAAGGGGCGAGGCAGCGCTGTAAAGCGCTGCCAAAGGCCCTGCAGACCGCCGGTAAGGCTTAAGTCGCTGGCGCTGGCAGCGTCAGCATTCAGCGTTGACGCAGAAGCCTCCTTGCCAGCGTCAGTGCAAGATGCGCCCCCGAACACCTGCGGCCGCTGCCAGCCATACCGCAACAGCACGAAAAACAGTGCACTGTACTGCCCCGCCACGTACACATAATTCCAAAACGAAATGAACTTATTCTTGGAAAAATACAGCGACACCACGCCGATAGCCAGCAGCAGGTACAGCAGTACCTGCTGCCATTGTTTCAGCACACAGGGCTGCTGCCTTCCCCTATAATACGCCACCAGCGCCGCCGCCACAAAGGTCACGCCCACGCAAAAGGCCGTGAACTCCTGATGCAGCGGAATCACCGCTACTGTGAAGAGCAACATGTAGTATATTTTGTTGTCGAGATAATCAGCTAAACGCTTCATATAACAGAATCTCCCCCAGTCAGCTCGCAAGCTCGCTGCCAGCCCCCTCAGTGAGGGGGCACAAAAATATAAAAATGTGAAATAAACCTAGAATGAGTAAATATAATAGTTTAATATACCCCCAACGAAATTGGCGTTAAGAAACCTCATTTGACGGAGAAAACTATTATATTTACGAATTACAGACCTTAATTCATCTTATTTCTCTGCTCCAACAGCATCTTCTTGAACTCACCAACTAAATACAGACTGCCGCACACGCACACCACGCCATCCGTGCCGGCCCCTTCAATAGCGGCCTCATAAGCCTTCCCCAAATCCTCCATAGGAATAGCATTAGGCCCAACCAGCTTCGCTAAATCAGCTGCCTCCGCCGCACGATAGCCTTGATCCGCACGCACCGTATACACCACATCATTCCCCTGAATCAAGGTCTTAATAACACCGCTCATATCCTTATCGCCCATCATGCCAAAGACAAAATGTACCTGCTGGCCCGGATAATACTTATTCAGCGCCTTGCGCAATGCCTCCGCGCCATTGGGATTATGCGCCCCGTCCAGAATAATATCGGGCTGCTGATGGATACGCTCTAAACGACCGGGCCACAGGGTATTAGCCACGCCCAAATGCAGGGCCAGCTCATTAATGCGGTCGTCCTGCTTGGACACCAGCTTAGCAGCCACAATGGCCACGCTGGTATTCTTAATCTGATGCTCACCGGGCAGCTTAATTTCATATTCGGAGCTATAGGTATTACCTGCATAAAGGGTGAATTTTTGTCCCTCCATAGAGCTAGATACCTCTTCACCGCGAAAGGCTTTGCCATATAGGTACACCGGCGCTTCCTTAAACATGGCGAAGCTGATGATGGGTCCTAAGGCCTCATTACCCTCAGCCGCTGTAACCACAGGCACCTTCTCCTTAATAATACCTGCCTTTTGCATAGCAATACGCTCCACGGTAGCGCCGCAGCGGTCCGTGTGATCCAAGGCCACATTAGTAATAACGCTGACCACAGGTGTAATCACATTAGTGGAGTCCCACAGGCCACCCATGCCAACCTCAATAACAGCGTAATCAACCTTATTCAGGTAGAAGAACAAGAAGGCAGCCGCAGTCAAAATCTCAAACTGAGTAGGCTGCTCGCAGACGCCCTTTTTCACTACGCTATCCGCAGCCACCTTCACAGCAGAAATCGCAGTGGCGAAATCCTCATCACTAATATCCTTGCCGTTTAAGGTAATACGCTCATTATATTTCACCAAATGGGGTGACGTGAACTTGCCCACCTTCAAATTAGCAGCTAATAAAATATTGGTAATCATGCTAGTAACGGAGCCCTTGCCGTTGGTGCCGGTGACATGAACAGTTTTAAGCTTCTGCTCCGGATTTCCCAGCTCCCTTAGAAGGCCTTCGATGCGCTCCATGCCCAGCTTGATGCCAAACTTACCCAAGCTATCAAGATAGCCCAAGCTTTCTGTATAATTCATATTCTGCCTCCCAATTTCAAAGCAGTCCAGATATAGGAAAGCCTCCCCTAGACGGGGAGGGGCTTCCTCAAAGTATTTTCAAAATTATAAGGTCTTCAAATAAGCCAGACGCTCGTTAATGGCGCTCTTTTTACCGTTGAGCTCTTCCGCCTTAGCCTTTTCTTTAACGATAACAGCCTCAGGAGCCTTAGCCAAGAAGCCAGCGTTGCCCAGCTTGCCCTCTACGCGGCTCAGCTCTTTATCGATAGCAGCCAGCTCCTTGTTCAAGCGAGCAGTTTCCTTTTCCACATCGATAAGGCCTGCCAGTGGCAGATAAACCTCGATGCCGGAAACTACAGTAGCCATAGCGTTCTCAGGCTTAGCAGCGCTGTCATCAAGAACGGTCAGCTCACTGATACCGCCCATTAAATGAATGTAGTTGGCATTAGCCTCCACGCCAGCCTTCAAGTCAGCAGCTACTAGCATGGTTGCAGGAACCTTCTTTCCGGGAGGTACATTAACCTCGGCACGCATATTACGGACAGCCTTAATGCTCTCCATAATGGCTCCCATGAGACGCTCTGCTTCATCGTCAATCAAAGCGGGATCAGCCTCAGGCCACTTGGAAATCATGATGCTTTCGGCCTCATGGGGCAGGCATTGATAAATTTCCTCTGTGATGAAGGGCATATAGGGATGCAAGAGCTGCATAGCGCTGGTGAGCACCTTAGCCAGCACATGCTGCGCGGTGGCGCGCTCGGCAGCGTTTTCTTTATTGTACAGACGAGGTTTAGCAAGCTCGATATACCAGTCGCAAACCTCACCCCAAATGAAGTCGTAAATCATGCGGCCAGCTTCGCCCAGCTCGAATTTCTCCAGCATCTCGGTAACGCCCTTGGCAGTGTGCTGCAGACGGGACAGAATCCATTTATCAGCCAGAGTGTAGGGAGCCAGCTGAGCATTGGGGTCATAGCCCTCAATGTTCATCAGCGCAAAGCGAGAAGCATTCCAAATCTTATTGGCAAAGTTGCGGGTCGCTTCCACGCGCTCCCAGTAGAAGCGCATATCGTTGCCCGGAGTATTGCCGGTGATCAGCATAAAGCGCAGGGTATCGGCGCCGTATTTATCAATAACCTCCAAGGGATCAATACCATTACCCAAGGATTTGGACATCTTGCGACCTAAGCTATCCCGTACCAGGCCATGGATGAATACCTTTTCAAAGGGAATATCCTTCATGAACTCCATGCCCATAATCAACATACGGGCAACCCAGAAGAAGATGATATCGTAGCCGGTTACCAGCACGCTGGTGGGATAGAATTGCTTCAAGAGCGGAGTCTTATCGGGCCAGCCCATGGTGGAGAAGGGCCACAGGGCGGAGCTGAACCAGGTGTCCAAGGCATCCTCATCCTGATGGATGTGGGTACTGCCGCATTTAGGACAAGCAGTCAAATCGGTACGGCTAGCGTGCATTTCGCCGCAGTCGTCGCAATACCATACGGGGATGCGGTGACCCCACCAAATTTGGCGAGAAATACACCAGTCACGGATGTTATCCATCCAGCCGGTATAGGTCTTAGTGAAGCGTTCCGGCACGAACTGGGTGCGACCATCGTTAACGCAGTCCACAGCAGCCTTCACCAGAGGCTCCATTTTTACGAACCATTGGGTGGATACCAAGGGCTCTACGATGCAGCCGCAGCGTTGGCAGTGACCAACTGCATGGGCATGGTCTTCAATTTTAACAAGGTAACCGCCGGCTTCCAGATCAGCCACGATATTCTTGCGGCACTCCTCACGGGTTTGACCCTCATATTTGCCTGCCTCCGCAGTCATCTTGCCATCCATGCCGATAACAACTACGCTGGGCAGGTTATGGCGAATGCCCATCTCATAGTCGTTGGGGTCGTGGGACGGAGTAATCTTAACTGCGCCAGTACCAAATTCCAAATCAACATAGCTATCAGCGATGATGGGAATAATGCGACCATTAGCAGGCAGAGTCAGATGCTTGCCTACTAAATGACCATAGCGGGGGTCAGCAGGGTTTACGGCCACAGCGGTATCGCCGGGAATAGTCTCGGGACGAGTGGTAGCAATGGTCAAATATGTACCCTCTTCCTCCACAACGGGATAACGGAAGTACCACAGATGGCCCGGATCGTCCTTGTGCTCTACCTCGATATCGGATAGAGCGGTATTGCAGTTTACGCACCAGTTAGTAATACGAGTACCCTTATAAATCAGGCCCTTTTCGAACAGAGTGCAGAAAACCTCGCGAACAGCCTTGGAGCAGCCCTCGTCCATAGTAAAACGCTTACGCTCCCAATCGCAGGAAACGCCCAAATGCTTCAGCTGATTAATAATGCGGTCGCCATATTGCTCCTTCCAAGCCCATACGCGCTTCAGGAACTCCTCGCGTCCTAAATCATAACGGGTTTTACCCTCTTCCTTTTTGATTACCTCTTCTACCTTAATTTGGGTAGCTAAGCCAGCATGGTCATAGCCGGGCATCCACAGAGTGTTGTGCCCCATCATACGGTGCCAACGAATCAAAATATCCTGCAAGGTATTGTCCAAAGCATGGCCCATGTGCAGCTGGCCAGTGATATTCGGAGGGGGAATAACAATGCTAAACGCCTTGTTACCTTCCTCTACCTCAGCATGAAAATAACGATTCTTTTCCCAGAATTCATACCATTTCTTCTCTACGGAAGCAGGGTCATAAACCTTAGGAATATTGTGTTCCTCGCTCATTAATAATCCTCCTTAAATAAAAAAATCCTGTTCTTCATGAACAGGACGCATAATTATCGTGGTACCACCTATCTTCCCTGCATCAATAATGCAGAGCGCTCAAAGCACTTAACGTGTGCGGACGTTTCCGCCTACTTATCATCCTCCATAAGAGAATCTGTTCAGCAAAACAGCTCCCGGACTACAGCCTTCACACCGATGCGCGCAGCTTGCACCAACCGCTGCCTCTCTCTAGCATCTACCGGTCAAAGCCCTTCCGTTCCTCGCCTTTAGCATATAAATTTTATACACTATATCTTAACAAGTTCAAGGCCAAGTGTCAACCATTTTATAGACTTTCGCCAAAGAAAAACGCTCCTGTCCCTTAGGAAGAAGCGTCGGCCCCACCTTATTGCTTTGTTTGCTTGAGCAGCTGCAGCACGGCCAGCAAATCATCCACGTCAATACCGGAATTCTTTTTCTTAGCCAGCACAGTACCGTCTTGCTCATCAATTTCTTCGAAAAAGGCTGCCAGAGGAGCTTGCAGGGAATCATGCAAGCGTAACAGAACATCAATAGTGGCATTGCAGCGACCATTTTCGATATTACTGAAATGAGCCTGAGTAATACCAATCTCCTTAGCTAGGCTTTGCTGGGAAAGGCCCTTGCTAACCCGCATCAGCCTTATTTTATTTCCTATCATTTTAATTCTATCAGACACTTTGTACCCCTCGCAATCTGAATCAGAAAACGCAGTAGCAGAGCTGCGCTTGCAC
>SFCN01000081.1 GCA_004558595.1 Phascolarctobacterium sp.
CTGACGGAAATGACGGAAATGACGGAAGAAGGGGGGAGTAAGAGCTGTTTTTTAGAAAGTGGGGTGGAATAGAAGGAAAAGAGTATAATTTTGCGTATAAAGTTATAAAATAATAAAATGACAGTAATTTTAAATAGATAATATAATATTATAGAAACGGACTGTAGGTGCAAATGATCAAATGACGGCTTTCTTATTACAGAAAAGCCGTCATTTTTGTCATTTCCGTCAGAAGGTAAGTTAGATAGGGTGCTGAGGATTCTGTTTCGATAACTGTATCTTAAAGAAGAAATGAAAAGAAAATACTTGCAATATATACAGAAAAATGATAAGATTAGAACAAGAGCAAATTATGAGAAAATTGACAATATAGAGGAGGATTAGATGATGGGAACAACAATAATGGATAAGCTATTGGAGTTTATGGTGGCAGAACAGAAAAGGGCTCAGTCCCTTGATACTGCTACAGCTGTCGAGAATGCTGATGCAGAAGCTGGTATAGTGCTAGAGGAACCAAGTCAGGCCCAGCCGGAGGCTGTACCTCAGAAGGAGCTGATTTGTAGCGCAGAAGCTGAGGAATCTATGCAGGAGCAAGAAATAAATGTTCCGCAGCAAGAGCTGACTAGCAGTAAAGAAATGAACTCTGCTTTTCAAAGCAGGCTGCAGGAGTATTTGGCTTCCTTGACCGAGGAGGGAAGGGAAAAACTCTTATTTGATTATGAGATTGGGCCCCATGGCATTTATAGACTCTTGCGTAATTCTAAGACCGGCGAAATCAATGCTAAGCTTTTAGTGAGCTACACCCCTGTGCTAATTTCCAATATTTTAGTAGACATAACTACTAAGATCTATCAGGTAGAATTAGAGGTTTTCTGGGGCGGCAAATGGAATAGGCTTGCTCCTGTGCCTAAGAGTAAAATCGGCACCAGCCGTGGCATAGTGGAATTAGCCAATTATAATCTTGATGTAACCTGCCAAAATGCACGGCTTTTGGTGCAATACCTGCAATTATTAAGTCATATAGTAGGTTCTAGGGAGCCCATGCTGCTTTTGAGCAAATTAGGTTGGTATGATGGAGTCTTCAATCTGCCGGGACGGGAGGCTGAAAATGTGCGCCTGCAAATCAAGGATAACGACTTGCAGGGAGACCTCAAGGATGTGCAGGGAGAGAAGCTGGAATGGCTCAGCGGGTATTTGCGTCTCTGTCAGGAGAGCCTGTCCGGTCGATTTGTATTGGCCTGCTCTTTCTGTGCACCTCTTTTAGAGCTGGTTGAATTTAGAGGCTCGCCTTTAGTGCTGCTCTACGGGGAAAAGGGCACGGGCAAGACCACGATTATGCGCATGGCAGCCTCCTTTTGGGGCAGCGAAAAACTGATTTATGGTTTTGATGGTACTATTAACGGCTTTGAGACCCATGCCCAAAACATGGATGGGTTGCCACTCTTTTTGGATGATGTGCAACAGATGGGGAAGGGCAAGGAGATGGAAAAATTCCTGCAGACGCTCATTTATATGCTGCATAATGGCAAGGGTAAGCTGCGGGCGGATAAGGACACCAATGCGGCCCAAGTGAAAAGATGGCACACGATGAATATTATTTCCAGTGAGCAAACATTGGTTACCAAGACCATGACCGGCGGTGCCGGTAGGCGCATTTTGGAGCTAGAGCTGGAGCAACGACTAAGCAAGGAAAGCATGAGCTTTTACAATAATCTTGTGGTTCACTGTCATGGCTGCGCTAAAGAACCCTATTTGCGCTTTTTAGAAAGAACTCCTCGTGAGGTTTTACAAAAGAGCTATAACCAAGTGCGTGATCAGCTTTTCGCTTTGGACAAGGGCAAGCATGAGGATACGGCTGTGAGCATGTTAGCCTTGATTGTAGTGGCTGATTTTTGGGTGCGTTATGTTATGATTTATAGCAATCTGGCAGAGTCTCAACAGGAGCGAAGCGGTAAGTTACGACGGGATGTGCGTGTATGCTCTGGGGAGTACCGGGAAAAGAGAGATGGCTTGGATGCTGCTGATGCAGCTGATGATGTTATGGAGCCATTATCCTATGAAGAAGCACTGCTGTGTTGTATCGATGACAGCATGGAGATGGGTGTGGCTATCTTAAAGCGTTTACCCTATTCGAATCACCAAATGGAGGCCATGGAGCTTTATGAGGGATTAGTTGAAGTGGTCAATAAATACCGCAAGTATTTTGGCTACAGTGCAAATGGCACCAATATGGATTATAGCAATCCTTCTTATGAAAATTATGGCTTTTTCTATGAGGAAGATGTGTATATACGACCCCACGTTTTTGCTGACTTTATTAAGGAGCTAGGTTATAGGGATAGCATGAGAAGCATACGCAAGCGGCTTGTGGAGTCAGGCTTTATTACAGGTAGGAATGGTGAGAGTACAATCACGAAATATATGGTCTATAATAACCAAAAAACAAGCGAGCGTTATGTGTGCCTGCATATGAATAGGGGTGAGGAGCAGAAAACAGGATAAGAAAATTACATAGTTGTAGCCCATGTTAGCTTAATTGTTAACATGGGCTTTTTTGTGCCTTTTTTGCTTCATGTGCAGGTTAAACATCTTTTGTTCCTAATATGATTTTTTTGTACTAAATTGTGCTCTTTTGTAACCTGCTTGCAGCACAAAG
The DNA here is from genome assembly GCA_004558595.1 of Phascolarctobacterium sp. Taxonomy (GTDB): domain Bacteria; phylum Bacillota; class Negativicutes; order Acidaminococcales; family Acidaminococcaceae; genus Phascolarctobacterium_A. The sequence continues at coordinate 2,657 of SFCN01000081.1, forward strand.
TGCTGCCAAGCTAAATCCACTCGATGTGGATTTTAGCTTGACTGGGGGGGACTTGGGTTTATAATAACACTGATAAACTGTATCAGTATTTGCAATGAATGTGAAAAGAAAGATTTATTAACAATAGGAATAGATAGATGAGATTGTGACTGCAGTTTGGAGAGTTGCTGATGATGAGGTTTGTAGAAAAAATGCGAATTAGATGGCAGCTGATGTTTTACGATGTGGTGATTTACGCCATTGTAATAACCTTTATCGTGACTACTTATGGCCTAGCTGGCAGCTCCCTGCAAGAATTTACTGTAGGAGCTACGGCAGCCCTGCTGTGTCTTTTAATTTGCCGTACTGTGGGCAAGGTTTACAGTATGATTATCCGCTACGGCGGCGTGCATGTGTATATGCGGCTTTTCGCTACGGATTTAGTAGCCCTGTGCTTTTATTGGCCCCTTAAATATGGCTTAGACCTAGAGCATATGACCAGCCAGCGTTGGCTGATTATTATGCTTTTGAATCTACTGGGTGCTGTGGGCATGCGGCTGATGTACCGATATTGCTACCGCTTTGGGGTACGGCGCACTCGCAAGGGCGATTTTTTGCGGTTCTTGCTGCTGCTTTTCGCTGGTGACAATGTGATCAAGGAGCGCCGTAATGAGAATAAGCGTATTCGTATTGCAATTTTAGGCGCTGGCCGACTGGGTGCGGTGCTGGCGGATGAGCTTTTGAGCAACGACAGCGCTGCTTATGTGCCTGTATGCTTTATCGACCAGGACTCCACTAAGACGGGCCGCGAGGTTATGGGCTTGCCAGTGCTGACCGAGGGCGAGGATGGCCTGGAGGATTTGAAGGATTATGGCGTGCAAGAGATTGTTTTCGCCATTACTAATATTATTAATACGAAAAAAGACACCTTGTTTAAGCTGTACAAAGCAGCTGGCTATAAGGTGAAGGTGTACGACTTTTCCGTAGCCGACGTGGCTAAGAGCGGCAAGCGCATGCTGCGTGAGTTCGATATTGACGAGCTGCTTTTCCGTCAGCCCATTGTTGTTAATAACGAGCTGGTAAGCTCTTATTATAAGGATAAAGTAGTCTTGGTTACCGGTGGCGGTGGCTCCATTGGCAGTGAGATGTGCCGTCAGGTGGCGAAGATGGCCCCGAAGCAGATTATTGCCTTGGACATTTACGAGAATGGCGTGTATGACCTGCAGCAGGAGCTGCGCTTGCTCTACGGTGACAAACTAAACTTCAAGGTGGAAATTGCCTCTATTTGCAGCGAAAGTGCTATGCGCAGAGTAATGGAAGAGTATCATCCTGATATTCTTATTCATGCTGCTGCCCATAAACATGTGCCCTTGATGGAGAAGAACTGCATTGAGGCTGTGGAAAATAACGTATTCGGTACTTTAAACTGTATCGAACTCTGTGAAGAGTATGGCGTAGGCCGTTTCATGATGGTCTCCACGGATAAAGCCGTTAATCCCACTAATATCATGGGTGCGACTAAGCGCATGTGCGAGATTATCGCGAGAGCACATAGTGCGCAAAAGGGCAACAAGGTTGTTTTTAGCGATACGCGCTTTGGCAATGTGCTGGGCAGCGCTGGCAGCGTTATCCCGCTTTTTAAGCGGCAGATTGCTAACGGTGGGCCTATTACGATTACAGATAAGCGCATAATTCGTTACTTTATGACTATTCCTGAGGCCAGCCAGCTTGTGCTGCACAGCGGCGCTATTGCTAAAAATGGCGAATTATTCGTCCTCGATATGGGCCAGCCGGTGAAGATTTATGACTTAGCTGTGAATATGATTAAGCTGAGTGGCCTAGAGCCCTTCCGAGATATAGATATCGTGGAGACTGGCTTGAGACCAGGCGAGAAGCTTTATGAAGAGTTGCTGGTGAAAAGCGAAACCCTTCATAAAACCGATAACGATTTAATCTTTATCGAAAAGGACGAGCCGATTAGCATGGAGGACTTAGCCAACCGGCTACAACTTTTGCGAGAAGCTTTAGCATCCAATGATGATGAAGCTGTGCGAGTAGCCATGAGAAAAGTGGTTCCGACATACAGGACTCCAGAAGAAGTCAACTGCAAAGCTGAACAAGCTGCAGAAATGCAGAATGTGAAGGTAGTAGAGTAAATTAATCGCAAACCTCTATTGGCTCCCCCTCGGGGGGGAGCTGTCAGTCCGCGCAGTAACTTCTATAGAATAGGATAGTTAATGCGGATGACTGAGAGGGGCAACACCAAAACTAAAATAGATATTTCATATCTAGAAAAGAGGGGCAAAAATTGTTCATAAGAAAAGACGACCTAAAACCATTTGAGAAAAAGATCTGGCTGGCTTCTCCCACCATGCACGGAGAAGAGCTGAAATATGTTACTGAAGCATACGAAACCAACTGGATGTCCACCGTTGGTGCCAATATTAACGAGGTGGAGCGTATCGCCGCTGAAAAAGCTGGCGTGAAATACGCTGTGGCGCTTGCAGCCTGCACTCCTGCCTTGCACCTTTGTGTGAAGCTGGCCGGTGAAAGAATCTATGGCAAACCAGCTATTAGCCATGGTGCATTGGAGGGAAAGCGAGTATTCTGCTCCGATATGACCTTTGATGCAACGCTAAATCCGGTTGTTTACGAGGGTGGTATTCCCGTTTTTATCGATACCGAACGGGATTCTTGGAATATGGATCCTGTAGCATTGGAAAAGGCCTTTGAAATGTATCCTGATGTGAAGCTGGTTATCAGCGCAGAGCTTTACGGTTTTAGCGGTGATATTAAGCGGATTAAAGAAATTTGCGAAGCACATGGTGCCCTTTTGATAGAGGATGCTGCGGAAGCCATGGGCGCAACATGGGATGGTCAGCCCTGTGGTTCCTTTGGTGATTACAGCGCTATTTCCTACAACGGCAACAAGATTATCACTGGCTCAGCTGGTGGTTGCCTTTTGAGTAATAGCCTTGAGGATGCTAACAAGGCCCGTAAATGGTCCACCCAATCCCGTGAAAACGCGCCTTGGTACCAACACGAAGAGGTTGGTTATAACTATCGCATGAGCAATGTTATTGCTGGAGTTGTACGCGGCCAATATCCTCATCTGGAAGAGCACATTGCCCAAAAGAAGGCAATTTATGAGCGCTATAAGGAGGGTTTAAAGGACCTACCTGTGGAGATGAATCCTTATGATGCAAATCGCTGTGAGCCCAACTACTGGCTAAGCGCCTTGATTATTAAGCCTGAGGCTATGTGTAAACAAGTACGTGGTGAACAAGATTTTTGCTATAATCCGGAGCACGGCAAGAGCTGCCCTACCGAGATTTTAGAAGCTATTGCTAGCATCAACGCTGAAGGTCGTCCCATTTGGAAGCCCATGCATATGCAGCCCATGTACCGCATGCATGAGTTTATTACTGTTGATGGCTCCGGCCGCTGCCGCACTAATGCTTATATAGCTGGTGGAGTAGAGGATGTTGGCGCTGATATCTTCCAACGAGGACTATGCCTACCTAGTGATAATAA
>SFCN01000082.1 GCA_004558595.1 Phascolarctobacterium sp.
CTATGCCGACAGAACTATTATACATCCTCGCTTTAGCAAAACACCGACTTCACGGTTTCCTGTCCAAGTAAGCTATGCTATTTTATTCACTAAAGCACAATTTATGAAATTTATGCAGTTTTCTATTTGGATGGGCAAACCTTGCCACCCTGTCTGGACTTAGCCACGGCCTTGCGGCGATTACGCACAACCTCCTCTAGCACGCTTAATAAGAATAACTTGTCCACAGTTATCTTTGTCTGCTCCTGCATTCTGTACATCTCCATGGCGTCCTTAATATCCCTATATTTTAGCATTTTTTAGAGCTCCCTTTGTAAAAACCATTCTAATACTAATGCCATAAACCACTTAAAGCTTTAGCATGCGCAAAAAGACAATCCCAAGGCCAAAGCCTATGACAAAGGGCAAGATTTTATAAAGCCTACCATGATGCCGATTTTTTTGCTTGAGAACCCACATAGCTACACCTCAACTTAACAGTTAACCTCTTATTGTCATATCCTATATCCCATAAAATGCAGCATGTGAGAGAATACCGCAATTCAAGCCTAATATTATTCTGGGTATAGACTTAAATAGTATTATATTTCAATTGTGGATATTGTAGCATAACCCCCGATTTTTGTCAAGTAATAAATATGCATAATTGAGAGAAATTCCTAATATAAATTCATAAAAAAAGACCTGCACCCTTTCGGATGCAGGTCGATTTTGTGAGGTATCCAGCTATTAGCCTTTGATTTGGGACATAACTTCTGCAGCGAAGTCTTCTTGCTTCTTCTCAATGCCTTCGCCCAATTGGAAGCGAGCAAATGCCAGCACTTCAGCGTTGTTAGCCTTCAGCAGCTTAGCAATGGTTTGATCCGGGTCCTTAACGAACTCTTGGTCAACCAAGCATACTTCCTTGTAATATTTGTTGATGCGGCCCAGAACCATCTTCTCGATGATCTTTTCGGGTTTACCCTCGTTGCGAGCTTGCTCGGAGAGAACTTCCTTCTCATGCTCCAGCTCAGCAGCAGGAACTTGAGAACGCTCCAGGTAGGAGGGGTTAGCAGCAGCAACTTGCATAGCAATGTCCTTGCCCAGCTCAGCGGTGCCGCCCTTCATTTCTACCAGAACGCCAATCTTGCCGCCGCCATGGATGTAAGCAGCAACCAGGCCTTCCGGAGCTTCATACAGAGCAAAACGACGAACGGAAATCTTTTCGCCGATCTTAGCAACGCTAGCGGTTACCAAAGCATCAACGGTTTGACCGTCCAGCTCGGAAGCCAGCAGAGCTTCTACGTCAGCAGGTTTGGTAGCAACGATATGGTTAGCAACCTTAGCAACCAATTCCTTGAAACCATCAGTCTTAGCAACGAAGTCAGTTTCGCAGTTGATTTCAACGATGCAGCCAACTTTGCCGTCTTCGCTCAAAGCGTAGCCAACAACGCCTTCAGCAGCAATACGGCCAGCCTTCTTAGCAGCAGCAGCCAAGCCTTTTTCACGCAGGAAGTCAATAGCCTTGTCCATATCGCCTTCTACAGCGGTCAAAGCTTTTTTGCAGTCCATCATGCCGGCGCCAGTGCGCTCGCGCAGTTCTTTAACTAATGCAGCAGTAATTTGAGCCATGAGTAATTCCTCCTCAAATAAAGTATAAATTATTCAGCGTCTTCAGCAGCAGCTTCTTCGGTAGCAGGAGCTTCTTCAGTTTGCATGCCTTGGCGGCCTTCCAAAACTGCGTCAGCCATTTTGCCGGTCAGCAGTTTTACGGCGCGGATAGCGTCGTCGTTAGCGGGGATTACATGGTCGATTTCGTCGGGATCGCAGTTGGTGTCAACGGTTGCAACAATGGGAATGTTCAGCTTGTGAGCTTCCAGAACAGCGATGTGCTCTTTGCGGGGGTCAACGATGAACATAGCGCCCGGCAGTTTTTTCATATCTTTAATGCCGCCCAGATATTTGGTCAGCTTTTCCATCTCGTGCTTCAGGCCGATAACTTCCTTCTTAGGCAGAACGTCGAAGGTACCGTCAGCTTCCATAGCTTCCAGCTTACGCAGGCGAGCGATACGGGTTTGGATGGTCTTGAAGTTGGTCAGCATGCCGCCCAGCCAACGCTCGTTAACATAGAACATGTTGCAGCGAGTAGCTTCTTCCTTCATAGCTTCTTGAGCTTGCTTTTTGGTACCAACGAACAGAATGCTTTCGCCTGCAGCAGCAACTTCACGGATGAAGTTGTAAGCTTCGTCAACTTTCTTCACGGTCTTTTGCAGGTCAATGATGTAGATACCATTGCGCTCGGTGAAGATGTAAGGAGCCATCTTGGGGTTCCAACGACGGGTTTGGTGACCAAAGTGTACACCAGCTTCGAGTAATTGTTTCATAGAGATAATAGCCATTTTTGTTTCCTCCTGTTTTTTCCTCCGCAGGGATGCATTTTCATCAATAACTGCGCGGCTGACGCAGACAGACGATGAATTATCCTGCGTGTGTATTTTTACACTCGAACTATTTTATCATAAAAAATCCCACAACACAAGGGGCTGTGGGATTTTTTTTACACTAAACTGTATATTTTTTTACATGTTTTTCGCCAAAAGCTTGGTCATTCCCCAAGCGCTTGCGACAGCGCTTTTTTAAATAATATACCACAGATAGACCCCGTAGCACACCAGCATCAGCGCGCCGGCCCAGCGGGCCAGGCGCTCCTTAGGCAATACGCACAACCACAGCAAGACCGCCGCAGCAATAGCTACATAGGAGTCGAAGGTAAAAGCCTTAGCAAAGGGAATATCCACAATGAGCGCGGACAAGGCCACAACGAACAAAATATTAAAAATATTGCTACCTACGATATTACCAATAGCTATATCAGCATTGCCCTTACGGGCCGCAGTTACAGAGGTAAAGAGCTCCGGAAGGCTGGTGCCCAAGGCCACAATAGTCAGGCCAATAATGCGCTCGCTAAGCCCCATGAACACTGCAATAGCTGTAGCAGCGTTAACAGTAACATTACTGCCAGCGATGATCACCGCAAGGCCACCTAATGTCCACAAAATGCACTTACCAAGGCTCATTTCTTCTTGATCTTCCACCTCTTCGGGTGGAGTGCTCTGCACTGCCATCCTATATAAATAGGCTAGATAAATAACAAAGCCCACGCACAGCACTATACCGTCCCCAAAGCTAATCACGCCGTCCCTACCCTGCCAAAAAAGCAGCGCCGTAATAGCAATAACATAGGGAATCTCAATACGCGCCGTGGAACGTGCCAAAAGCAAGGGCGTAATCACCGATGCACAGCCCAAAATCACTAGGATATTCATAATATTGCTGCCCACCACATTGCCAATGGTAATGTCAGCACTGCCCTTTAAGGAAGCAGCAATACTCACAGCTGCCTCAGGCGCACTGGTGCCCATGGCCACAATCGTTAAGCCAATGACCAGCTGAGGTATACCAAATTTGGCTGCAATACCGGCTGCACCCTCCACAAACCAATCGGCCCCCTTGCCCAAAAGCACAAAGCCCAAAGCCAACAAAGCAAATTGTAATACTAATTCCACAATCTTTCTCCTTCCTGCAGCATTCCCAAAACAAAAAGCGAGACCTGCTGCAATAAAATCACAACAAAGTCTCGCTATTTACTCACACAACCGGATTACTAGAAGCAATCGTCTTGACGACAGTGTAAACACGGCTAAGCCATGCTAGCTACTCCCTTTATTTTATGCTTTGAGTTTACTAAAAACACCTCTATTTGTCAAGAGTGAATTATAAAACCACGGCAATAACACTAAACAGAACTTAGCTTACTCACCGCCATCCAAAAATGAGGTTTGGATAATATTACTGATTACACGGTGATAGCCCTTTAAAGTCACCATGCCATTGCTATCGGCCGTGCGAATGCCGACGCTGCGTACACGCACAATGCCAAACTTGGGATGCTGCCAATTATACTCCAGCTGCACGATTTTACCGGAATTTACCATCTTGGCCAGCATTTGCAGCACATAGTGCTGGCATTCCGGACATACCCTATCCGACCAATGGGCATAGCACTCCTGAGGCGACAGGGCCTTGGACACGGCCATAATCTCGGAGCAATTCTTGTCCAAAAATAGCTCATAGAGCTTAACATTAGGCGCCATGCGAATAATCCACAGACCCAGCTCCAAATCCCGTAAAATGTTCTCAGAATTGCTGCGAACCACGTCATAGCCCGGATCATCGTACATGAGATTCCAAAGCAAATGACTATCCAGCATACGCTCCTTGGCATCAAGGCTAGTAAAGCGCTGTACCTTTTGATTATAGTCCGCATAAGCATCCGCCCCATTATCCACGAAGCTGGAGGTGAAAAGCGGAGCCTCTACCGGTCTGCTGAACAAATAACCCTGATAAATATCGGGCTGTAAGTCGTTCAGCAAGCGCAGCTGCTTCTCGGTCTCTACGCCCTCAAGGCAAATTCTAATGCGGGAGAAGGTAGCCAACTCCTGCACAGTGCTAATCAGGCGATAATTATAAGCGCTTTCCGTAACCTCGCTGACGAAGCATTGATCAATTTTAATAATATCAAATTGCAGCTTCTTCAAATAGCTAAGGCTAGAATAGCCCGTGCCAAAATCGTCAACGGCGATATAGATACCAGCCTGCTTCCACAGGCTAAAGATTTTATTAAACTTTTCGAAATCACGCAAATGCATACTTTCGGTTATTTCCAGTGTCAGGGCCTCGCCGGGAGCCCCAAGCTCCTCCAACACCTCTAAAACCTCTCGGCCAAAGCCATCCTGATTAAGCTGCACATAGGACACATTGACGCTCACCCGAAAGTCAGGAATAACCTTACGCCACTCCATACACTGCTTTAAGGCTTCACGCAAAATCCACTTGCCCACCGGACAAATCATGCCCGTTCTTTCCAACAGCATAATGAACTCACCGGGACTCATGAGCCCACGGTTAGGAGAACGATAGCGCAAAAGCGCCTCGGCACCCAAAAGGGAAAAATTCTTGCCATCCACCAAGGGCTGATAGCACACAAAAAAGCCCTCACAATCATTGAGGATACTGGTGCGAATCTCGTCCTGTAAATTAATCTGCGTCAAATAGCGATTATATTGCTCCGTAGAAAAGAAGCAAATTACGTTCTTGCCGTGCTTTTTAGCCTTTACCAAGGCTGTTTCCGCATACTGCAGTAGCTCCTGCAAGGTCCTGCTCTCGCCCATGTTAAAGCCGGCAGCGCCCACGGAAAGAGTGCACAGCTTAGCCAAATCCAAGCGTACCTTTTCATAAAAGGCCGTAGCTCGCTCCTGATTAGCGTGCTGCAATATTACAGCAAAGCGGTCACCACTAAGTCTATAGATACCATTCCATTGCCCCAAATGCTTCTCCAGCACATTAGCAATTTCCTGCAGCACCTTATCGCCATACGCTCTACCCTTTTGAGCGTTAATGGCGGCCAAATCATCCACATCAGCGATAAAGAGATGGCCCTGAGATCCCTCTTCCACTACGGATAGTAAATCCTCACGCCAATTCAAGCCAAGGGATAAACCGGTCAGCTTATCCACTCTCGTATCAAAAACACTGGTAGAGCAGCAACCAATAATCACCCTCCGCTCACCATTTTCTATGGTAATCTGTTGACCCTTGTTATTAATCCAGACACGCTTGCCTTTACGGTTAACCATGCGATATTCAACAACGAAATCCCGCTCCAAGCCATTAGCAATACGAAAAATCTGCTTTTCGATTCTAGGTCTATCAAGAGGATAAGTTAAATTCAATATTTCCTGCAATTCAAAGCCCATGCTTTCCTTGGGCTGCAGCACGAAATTCTCGCTTACCATTTTAGTAAAGTAAATCTTGTCCTCTTCCAAATCCCACACATACATGGGATCGGGAATGTTGGTATTCATTACTTCAACTAGCTTCAAGCATTCCTGTATATTGAGCTTCTTTAATATTTCTAGGTTCATCTGCACCAGCTCGCCTTCTCGTGATAATAATAGGAATTCTTTACTAAACTAAGCATATCACGCTTCTAATTTAACTATGAGTAAA
>SFCN01000083.1 GCA_004558595.1 Phascolarctobacterium sp.
GTTCCACCGATTCGCTTGTTGTCAATAAATCGCGCAGAATCCTGGTCTACATCGCCGATCTCCGTGCCGGGTACAACAATTGCTGTGATGCCAAGCTGTGGGAAGAATCCTTGCGGATAAAGACAAAAATTCAGAACGGCTGCCAAGGTAGGGATACCATTCCTTGTAACATTGAGCATTTCCATGGTCTGCTCCTGTGTCAGCCTGGAAAATCCGGGGCGATCCACACGCATTTTTTCCATATAGTCTTGGATTTTTTCCATGTCCAGCAGCTGCAATGTCGCCCGTTCAACGGGTCGTTCATCATCATGTAAATGTTTACGGAATGCTTCGTAGCTGTATAGTTCATAGTCTGTCATCGGCAAGTCAGCATCACCAACACGAATATAGGAGCCTTTGGTACGCCCAGCCCCACGGTAGTAACAGGGACGCTCTGCGATGTCAATGGCTGGTATTTCCGCTGCACAAATCATTTTTCCGTGATATTCTGCCAGGGTAAAGACAGCGCGAATCGGCGGCTCCATTTGTAAGCATTGTTCGTTAATCTTTTTTTGAATATCTTGAGGATCATATACTCCGACTTCACGATAATTTTGCTTTTCATCAACACCAAAAATGATTATTCCGCCTTCGTCTTGATTGGAGAAGCTTGAAAGTGTGTCGTATAATCTAGTTGGACAACCTAGCTCGGCACTTTTTAACTCTAAAATCTGAGATTCACATCTATATTTTTTGATAAATTCTAGCTTTTTTAATAATTCATCATTAGTCATTTTAGATTCACCTCTTTGTTTTTAAGATTTTATCATAGATTTAAGATTTATTCAAGAATCTAAAAAGAAAATCTTAAATCTAAAGAAAGGTGTTTTTAGATTTTAGTTCGTCCTCTGATGAAAAAGCACTACCTTAGGAATTATTCCCAAGGTAGTGCTTTTGTTTGTGTATAAACAGCTTAAAATTTACGCCGTTCTCTTCTTGATAAAGATAAATACCAAACCGCTCAGGCCCATCAGCAAGGGATAGAAGCAGTAAGGAATAATGTCGAAGGGAGTGAGCTTGGTGAGGCTGGCTGCAGCTAAAAGCTGTGCGCCATAGGGAATGAGGCCCTGACCCATGGAACTGAACATATCCAGAAGGGAGGCACTGCGACGAGGCGTTACCCCGAAATCAGTGCTAATGTCCTTGGCAATGGGGCCTGCCATAACAATAGCCACAGTGTTATTGGCGGTGCACACATCCACCAGCAGGGCCAGGGCTGCAATACCCAGCTCTCCACCCTTTTCATCGCTAATGCGGCTCTTGATAAAGTTCAAGACGAAATCGATACCGCCGTGCTCCTTAACCAAGGTGATGATGCAAGCCACTATAACGGAAATTACAGTAATATCGTACATAGAGTAGATGCCTGCACCCACATGGGCAAACATTTTGCTGGCGGTGAAGGTGCCTGTAGCTAGGCCCACAGCCATGCTGAGCACGGTGCCGGTGATTAAAATTACAAAAACATTGACACCGATAATAGCGCCTACCAGAACCACCAAGTAGGGCACAACCTTCATCAGGCTGTAATCAAGGCTGCCCTCCACATGAAATTCTCCGGTCTGTCCCAGGAACAGGAAGAGGCCCAGAGTAATGAAGGCAGCAGGCAGGATAATTTTAAAATTCTCACGGAATTTGTCTCGCATGTCGCAGCCTTGGGTTTTGACGGCGGCAATGGTGGTATCGGAAATAATGGACAGGTTGTCACCAAACATGGCGCCACAAACCACGGCACCGGCGCAAATGGCCATGGAAAAGCCCGTCTTCTCACTGATGCCGGCAGCAATGGGAGCCAGCGCCGTAATCGTACCCACGCTAGTGCCCATGGAAATGGAGATGAAGCAGCCGATAACGAAAAGTCCCGCAACGGCCATGCCTCCCGGCAAAATGGAAAGACCTAGATTTACAGTGCTCTCCACACCGCCTGCAGCACGCACAGCGCCGGAGAAGGCGCCCGCTGCCAGGAAAATCAGACACATGGTCAAGATGTTTTCATCGCCCACCCCTGTGGAGCACAGGCGTAGCTTCTGGATAAAGCTTAGCTTCTTATTTTGGGCGAAGGCTACAATCAGGGCAATCAAAAAGCCCACGATAGCGGGCATGCTATAAAAGTCCCCTGTAAGTAAGCCCGAACCGATAAAAATCAATAAAAATACCCCTATTGGCAAGAGCGCAATGGCACTGCCCTGTTTGTTAGTTTTGCTCATAAAAGCACACATCCCCTTTGTCTTCTTTGAATAGATTTTTTAGTGTATGTCTCCTGCTATTATAACAAGCAAAAAGTTTTTACGCAACGAAAACCCTGTAATTATAAGTAGTTTATGTGTTTTGTCTTTTTTTTGCGCTGTTTCCTGCTGCTCGTTTCATTGCTTTAAGGAGCAAGTAGCGTTATAATAGAGGGAAACATTCAGCAAACATAAGCTTAATTAAAGGAGAAATATATGTCTAAAAAAGCCTTTTTACCCATTTTGGCCTTGGCACTAGGCCATTTGGTTACCGATATGCAGGCGGGCGCCCTACCCATAGTCCTGCCCCAGCTCAAGGAAATGTTTAGCTTAAGCTATTCGCAGCTTGCTTCCATTGTTTTGGTACAAAACATCATGTCCTCTGTGATTCAACCTGCCTTTGGCTATCTCACAGACAAGCGCTCCATGCCTAAGCTCTTGCCGGTCTGTGCTGCCATGGCGGGGGCTGGCTTCGCCTTCGTAGGCTGGGTTTCTACCTACACCCTGCTCTTATGTACTGTTGTTACCATCAGCCTAGCCAGCGCCACCTACCATCCTCAAGCTTCTAAAACAGTAAACTTTCTGAGTGACGATTCCAACCGCACCCAAAACATGGGTATCTTTTCACTGGGCGGTAATGCGGGCATGGCCGTGGGCTCCATTTTGATGACCTTTCTTATGAGCCTTGACGGGGGCATCCATAACACAGTGTATTTTGTACTGCCGGGGCTTTTGGTCTTTGGTCTGATGACCAAGAGCATGGGCGCTTATGAACGGGCTAATGTGGAGCACGCTGCTCAGCAGGCCCAAAAGATGGCCAAGGGTACGGCGGAAAAGCTGTCCTATTTCGGTCTCTTTTTGATTCTCTTTTATATTTTCATGCGTTCCTCTATACATGTGGGCATTTCTACCTATATGCCTATTTTCTACATGAAGTTCCGCAATTTTGAGCCTGTTTTTGCTAGCAGCCTTGTATCGGGCTTCTTGCTGGGCGGTGTGGCAGGTACCTATGTGGGCTCCGTGCTCAGTGATAAGCTGGGGGCACGCAAGATTCTTTTAGGCTCCATTGCCTGCAGCATTCCCGCCATTTATGCCATCACTGTGGCCACTACTCCCTGGCTGGCCATGGCAGCAGTTGTAACCGCAGGCTTCTGCATTATCGGCTCCTTTGCCACGACGATTATTCTGGCTCAGTGCATGATGCCCAATAATGTGGGCATGGCCTCTGGGCTTACCATTGGCTTTAGCGTGGGCCTGGGCGGCTTTGGCGTTACCATTTTAGGCTATCTGGCAGATACCTATGGTCTGCCCTTTGTGATGCAGCTTTTAGTTTGGCTGCCCATCGTAGCTGCGCTAGTAGCCACTCGCATTCCCATCCCCAAGGATTTGCAAAAATAAGAAATACATAACAAAAGCACTCATAGTCATCTACAGCACGCTTAAGCCCTCTCCCCCGCTGTTATTTTACTACTAACCGCCTGACTTCTTGATTAATCTCCTGAATTTCTATTTACTAGTAATATTTCTCAAAAAAATCTCTTGACATACTCATTTTTATAGTATATTATGTTGTTAGATAAAAATTATCCACTAATTATCTAACTAAGCTCTTAACGCCCCAGGCGTTCAGAAATATATTAGGAAAAGAGGACAAGGAAATGAGAAGTCAGACCACATTTGATTTACAGTATGCACATCGTTTTTATGGATTCAAAGGCGAAGCCCAATATCTGCACGGTCACACCGGCACCCTGACCATCGAGGTTGAAGACAGCGTTAATGCTGGTGTAAACATGGTATTCCCCTGCAACGAGATTCAAAAAACTGCTTGGGAAGTGCTGAAGAATTTTGACCATGCTCTCGTGCTCCGTCAGGACGACCCGCTGCTGCCTGCCATCCTCGACGTATACGAAAAACAAGGCATTAAAAACGGCCATCCCCAAAACACTATGAAGGGCGCAGCCTTCTCCAACGAGCTGTGCACCGCTTATCCCGATTGCCGTATCGTAGTTACCAAGGAAACCATGACCGTTGAAGGCATGATCAAGATGGTTTACGAGCTCCTGAAGGATAAGCTGAACATCGCTAAAATCACCTTCACCAGCGGTGTTAACGTAGCCTCCGAAGAATATGCTGTTAAAGAAACCGTAGCTCGCTGCCCGCTGTGCGGCATTGCTCTGGACGAAAACGGCGTTTGCCCGAAATGCGGCTTCAAAAAAAGATAAAAGCTTTTAAATGCACTTAGCATAAAAATAGCCCCCTCTCGGTGTGAGAGGGGGTTATTTGTCTTATCTATTTAGATTGTGATTTAGCTTGCAGCTCTTTATAGAGGTTAACAGCGGTATTGTAGTCTGACGTAAAATAAGGGCTATTGGTTGCATTATAGGAGTCCTTTTGAATCCAATTATTATCAAATTTTAAATTTGAAGTAACCCCTTGACTAATATTAACCATACCACCGCCAGAAGTATGCCATCCATTTATGGTGCCATCTCCAGGATGAATACCCATTGGATTAGCATAGGCTACACCATATTGAACAGAATTAGTTTCTTTGTCAATTCTTGCATACATACATGCTGTTTTAGAATCTAATTGATCTTTGTAGTTGCCACTTCCCCAATCAGTATCGGACCAAATTAGATATGCATACTGACTTTTTATGTCACCCTGATTCTCATTTAGGAAACGCCATGACTCTACGGGCACTTCACCAAAGTTAATCTTTGACAATACTTTTTCTTCAAACTTTCGGGATTCTATTTCACATTTTGCTAAAAAAGCATCCCCTACATTCAAGTCAGAGCCTAAAGCCACATAATCTGGATGAGTCGAGAACTGATATGTTTTATACGTTGAATCCTTCATCCCAACCAGCGCATCCTTCAACGCTGCTTCACTAAATACATTCACGCCCAAAATCATATTGATGGCGCTAGTGGCCTTATTTACCGCCCCACTGATGCTCCCCATCAGCCCATTACTACTTCCGAAGGATAAAGCAATGGCACTTATAAAAGATAACAATACTGCGTATTCTACCAAGGCAACGCCCTTATTGTTTAATTTTACCTTCATACAAAAACTCCTGCCTAAGCAACACTAAAAAAGGAATATTCTTACCATTTTTTATAAATAATACTCTATTTTTTGTATTATATCATATATCCAGTAAATACGCAAATGGGCTAATTTTTTCGTCCCATCCCCACCTTCTCTGCTCTACCTCCACATTTTCACTAACTGACGGAACTCTGTACTTTATTTTCGCGTTGTGTGAAGATTTTACTCTTTATTTCAAAAACTAACCCCCTCGGTGCTGCCGAGAGGGTTTTGTTTCTTATCCTTCAAAATACTTATACAGCTTTGGCTCCACAGGAACATTCATAGCATAGAGAATTTCTACTATTGAGAGCTCTTGCCCATTGTTCATAATGCTGCTACCAATACTTCTCTTATGAGTTACTTCTCCCATAAAATAGAATTCAGCACCTTCGTCATCACTTTTCTTAATAAAAAGCAACTTAAGAGTTTCTGGATTTTCTATAGCTTCTACTTCTTGAGAGAAAAGATTTACTCTGCTTCTCGTAAGCCAGTGGAAATTATTGCAATCAATAAAATAATCCTCATATTTGGTGCTATCGCTAATATCCTTGCTCTTTTCGTAAGTAACAAACATTGGGCAAACCCCATATTTTAC
>SFCN01000001.1 GCA_004558595.1 Phascolarctobacterium sp.
AGCACCTGACTATAAATCATCTCAGAAATCCGGCTATAGGAAATCAAAAAGGCATCGTAAACCTTACCAAAAGCAAAATAAGCTAGCATAAAGATAAAAGTAATAAGGATGCTTTCAGTGTGGCTTTCCCGTATAGCCAAATTCCCCTCGTAGAACCATTTCCAGCACAGTCCAAAGGGTATTGTCATCATTATTAAATTAAAGAACTTCACCAGACCCAAAACAAAATCGTATTTCAGCTTATACATTCTTTACCCCACAAACATACATCGTTCCTAAATTCATAAAGTCTCAATGCTTCCCATAGCCCTGTGGATTTTTGCTCTGCCAGCACCAAGCATCCCGGCACATATCTGCCAAGTTAAAATGTGCCTGCCATCCTAAAAGCCGCGCAGCCTTCCCGGCATCAGCCCAAACCTCGGGCAAATCACCATCCCTACGGGGACCAATTTCGTAATTAACCTTCACACCATTGGCTGCTTCAAAGGTCTTGATAATCTCCAAAACACTATAAGGTTTGCCCGTGCCCACATTAAAAATTTCCACTCCCTTGTGGTTAGCGGCATATTCAATAGCCTTCAAATGAGCATTAGCCAAATCCATTACATGAATAAAATCCCGGCGACAAGTACCATCCGGTGTAGCGTAATCTCCGCCAAAAACAGTCAGCTTCTCCCGCTTACCTACAGCCACCTGAGTAACATAGGGCATCAAATTATTGGGAATGCCCTGAGGATCCTCCCCTATCAACCCCGACGCATGGGCACCAACCGGATTAAAGTAGCGTAAGAGTACTACGCTTATATCAGGATGTGCTTTAGCCGTGTCCTCCAGAATCTGCTCTATCATATATTTTGTCCATCCATACGGGTTAGTACAATTACCTCTCCCAAAAGTCTCTAAACAGGGCATTGTGCATTTTTCACCATATACAGTAGCTGATGAAGAAAATACTATGTTCTTGACACCAAAACCACGCATGCATTCAAGCAACGTCAAAGTAGTATCAATATTGTTCCTATAATATCTAATCGGTTCTTTAATTGATTCTCCAACAGCTTTTAGACCAGCAAAATGAATAATACAATCTATTTGATTTTCACCAAATACACGCCTAATGGCATCCTTTCTCTTAATATCTGCCTCATATATTTTGATATCTTTTCCAGTTATCTTCTTTACTCTCTTAAGCGACTCAGGGCAGCTATTGCTATAATCATCGATCACAACAACCTGATGTCCAGCCTGTAAAAGCTCCACCGCCGTATGGGAGCCAATATAACCAGCACCGCCTGCCAACAAAACCTTCATCACAGCCAACCTCGTCTTTCTATTCCCTAGTCAATATTGAGAATACTGATATCAGTAATTAATAATATTATAAACCCGTGTCCCCCCCCAGTCAAGCAAAAGTGCATCGAGCCCTTTTGCCTGGCGTCCTAACGGACGCGCGTCACGTATTTATAATAGTGCAAATAATTTAATTTACGTTTCTATATGTTAGCTTTAGGCTATTAGTTTCTAATCAAGGGGTCATAGCGTACAGCGCAGTGATGTGTTCTATAATTTGCAAATGTGTTAAATTTAGTACATTATCCTAAGTTTTAGGCATAAAAAATAGGCATCCGCATGCTGCGGATGCCCAAAGTGAAGTATACTGTATATTTAAATTTTTGATAATAGTTACATTATAAGGCTCTGCTACCTTACTAATCCCAGTTCGTTAATCAAAGCCCTTTGTAAAAGATTAGAAAAGTTTATGTTCTGCTCTAAGGCCATATTGTTCAACCAAGCAGGAATAGACAGGGTTTTCTTGACTGCCTTTGCATTGTATTTTCTATCATATGCTAGCTTATCAAATGCTACCATCATCACAAATTGCTGATCGTGGAGCTTGATTTTGTTTGGAGGAGAAGCCAAAGGATACTCATCAGGAGATTTACCATCCAACATTAAACCAATTACTTCTTGTACATTATCCAATGCTTCTTCTAGAGAATCTCCCTGCGTAAAGCATCCAGGAATATCGGGCACATAAACGGAAACACCTATATCTTCAGGTTCAAATATTACAGGGTAAAAGTATTTTTTGATTGGCATATAAGCTCCCCTCCTCTGTAATAATTATACTACGTAATATTACGTATGTAAAGTTCTACAAATAAAAACTCCTAGACTGAGCTTTTGTACTTTTAAAGCCTACTCTAGGAGTTTAATTACCTTATTCTTTTAAAGGATAGTGCAAGATACTACGCCTTCAAGGCCGCAATAGCCGCCTTGATATCCTTAGCGCCGTAGACATAAGAGCCAGCGACAAGAATGTTAGCCCCGGCCTCACGTACCAGCTTAGATGTCTTATCATTAATGCCGCCGTCGACCTGAATATCCACATCAAGGCCTGCATCGGTAATCATCTTGCGCAAGCGAACGATTTTCGGCACACTGCTTTCAATAAAGCTCTGGCCGCCAAAGCCCGGATTCACGCTCATAATCAAAACCATATCTACATAGGGAAGGATTTCTTCAATAGCAGTCAAGGGAGTAGCAGGACACAGAGCCACACCGGCCTTCATGCCCTCGGCTTTAATCTGCTGAATGCAGCGATGCAAATGCTTAGTAGCCTCGGCATGCACCACGATTTGATCCGCGCCGGCGGCCTTAAAGTCAGCAATATATTTCTCAGGATTTTCCACCATCAAATGGCAGTCGAAAAACATCTTCGTAGTCTTGCGAATGCACTTCACAACCGGAGCGCCAAAGGTCAAATTAGGCACAAATAAGCCATCCATCACATCAATATGCACCCAATCAGCGCCAGCTACCTCGATTTTCTTAATATCCTCGCCCAATTGAGCGAAATCCGCGGACAAAATGGACGGAGCAACTAAAAGCTTCTTTTGCATCATTTTCTTCCCTCTTTCTCTTTTAATAAGCGTATTTCTTCCAGCATCGCCAGATAGGACTCATAACGACTGGCAGCGATGGCACCGCTGGCCACGGCCTCTTTCACCCCGCACACAGGCTCGTGAGTGTGGGAGCATGGACAAAAGCGACAGCCATCCTCGTATTGAGCGAACTCCCGAAAGGCAGCCAGCGCCTGCTCCGGCTCCATTCCCTCTAAGAGCAAATTGCCAAAGCCAGGCGTATCCGCGATATAACCCTCATCAAAGGGCAAAAGCTGGGCAAAGCGTGTAGTATGCTTGCCGCGGCCAATCTTCTCGCTGACCGCACCAGTACGCAAATCAACACTGCTGTCAATAGCGTTAATGGTGGAAGACTTGCCCACACCGGAGGGCCCGCCGAAGGCGCAAACCCTGCCCTTCAGCCGCTCCCTTAAAGTCTCCACACCAGTGCCTTCCATAGCGGATAGCGTATAAACCTCATATCCAATGGGCTCATACACAGCTCGTACCTTTTCGATGAGGCCTGAAGGAGCTTGGTCCTCCTTATTCAGCACCAAAAGAGCCGGAATCTGGGCCAGCTCTGCCAGCGCCAGCAGCTTATCTGCTAAAAGAAAGCTAAAATCCGGCGTAGCACAAGCGAAGGTGGCCACGAATAAATCAAGATTGGCCATGGTGGGCCGAAGCAAAAAATTCTTGCGTGGCAAAACCTGCTTAATCATGCCCTCGCCCTGCTCTCCCGGCTCCAGCAGCACCCTGTCCCCCGTAGCCAAGGAAAAGCGATTTTGCTTCATCTTACCCTTAACCTTGCAGGTATAAACAGCATTTGCCACCTGCACATAATAATAGCCATTATAATTTTTAAGTACAAGTCCTTCAAGCTCGCTCATCTTACAAAACCTTTTCACTGGCAACCTTGCCATCTACATAAAGCAGCACTCGGGCAATACCCTCGTATTCCACTCTTTGACGCAGGCGCACGCCACCTCGCTGAGTCCCGCTGTACATAGTAGCCTTGCCATTATCATCAATCAGCACCAGCTGCACATTCACAGGCTTATTACCGGGGACAACAAAATCTACATAAGCGTTCTTCTTTTGACCACTGCCTGCCGCCACGGAAATGCTCACCGCATCACCGGCGCCAATCTTGGTTCCTGCATTGGGATTAGAGGCCAACACCACGTTCTTCACAGCGCTGTAATCATTAACCTCCTTCACCTCGCCCAGCTTCAGGCCCTCCTTTTCCAAAAGACGTTTAGCATCAGTAATGGATTTGCCAATCAAATTGGGCACTTCCTTATCACCCTCGTTGAGCACTAAATCAATGGCGCTTCCCTTGGGAGCCTTGTCCATAGCCTTAGGAATCTGGGCCAAAACTGCGCCAATGCGCTGACCCTCCACATGCTTTTTAGTAATTTTACCAATCCTAAAGCCTGCCTCCAGCAGCGTATTTTCGGCCTTGCTATCGGACATGCCCACCACATCGGGCACTGCTTTCAGCTCTGCGCCCTTGCTAATGGTCAGAATAATCAGGCTGCCCTGCTTACGCTTTTCGCCGGCCTTAGGAGACTGCTCCATAACCGTACCCGGCTTAAACTTATTGGGCTCACCATATTTTTCCTCTAGGTCCACCTTAAATCGCTTTTCCTCCAGCAGCCTTTGGGCCTCCACCACGGTCATGTTCTTCACATCGGGCACCGCAATTTCCTCCAGGTTACGACTGAAGATAAAATGCGCCACCACGGAAATAGCCACAACACAGGCGGTTACATAAATCATGAGCTTGGTATAATTAAGTTTCTTTTTCTTCATATCCCCTTGCTTACCTGCCTCTTCCTGATTTTCTTCTGTTACGAACTGCTCCTGCTTAGGCACCTGCTCCACCCTAGGAGTTGCAGCCAAAACCTCCTCCGACCGCACCGTAGGCACAGCCATGGTCTTGCCCAGCTCATCATCGCTCAGCTGCTGCCGTCGCACCGGCTTCATAATCACCGTTGCCCCCTCCTCATCAGGCTCGCTCATAGAAGCTGCCCCGGCCGGCATATGCCCCAGCTCGTGGGTATAATCCTCGTCACTGTAGGGGAAAAGCTGCATCTTCAAATTCAACAAGTCCCGTCGCAGTTGGCCTGCATTTTCATAGCGGTCCTCAGCTCGCTTGGCCAAGGCTTTATCCATAATCTCCTGCAGACCCTCCGGCACATTTTCCATATAATCTGCTAAACAGGGTACGGGCTTTTCCACATGCATCATGGCCACAGATACCGCCGTAGTGCCCTTATAGGGCACCTGCCCCGTGAGCATCTCAAAAAGCACCACGCCCAAGGAGTAAACATCGCTGGAGGCTGTAATCTTGCCACCGCTGGCCTGCTCCGGAGAAATATAATGCACAGAACCCATCACCGCCTTAGAATAAACCATGGTTTGGTTGGTCACCATCTTGGCGATGCCAAAATCAGCGATTTTAGGATTCATGTTTTTATCTAATAAAATATTTTGAGGCTTAATATCGCAGTGAATAATTCTTTGACTATGAGCATGCTGTAAAGCGTCTGCCAAACGCACCGCAATCTCCAAAACGGTGTTCAGCTTCAGCTTATGCTCCTGCATATACTCCTTCAGCGTTACCCCATCCACATATTCCATGACGATGTACTGATTGTTGCCCTCACTTACGACATCGTAGATATTGATGATATAAGGATGTACCAAGCGAGCTGCTGACTTAGCCTCTCGCTGAAACTGCTCCAAAAGCTCCTTATCGCTGAGGAATTGGTCCCGCAGCATTTTCACGGCCACATCCCGATCTAGAAGCTCGTCATGGGCCAGGAAAACCTCGGCCATGCCGCCGTAGCCCACAGGACGGATGATTTTATAGCGTCCGTTCAATATGGTTTTACCCTGCTTATCCATTCAAGCCTTCCTCCTTCGCCGCAGCTTCCTCCGCTAAATCAATCAAAATAAAGGAAACATTATCCCGACCGCCATTGCATAGGCTACGCTCTAAAAGCTGATCGGCCACACTGTTTATATCCTCGCCGCCCATTAAATCCAAAATCTCCTGCTGACGCAGCATATCGCTCAAGCCATCGCTGCACAGCAGCAGTCTATCGTCAGGCAATAGCTTAAAATGCAAGCTATCGGCCCGCACGCTTTCCTCCACACCCAAGGCCTTCATGAGCACATGGCGCTGAGGATGAATAAAAGCTTCCTCCTCGGTGATTTCACCACTGGCTTGCAAATCGGCCACATAGGTGTGGTCACGGGTCACCTGCACCAGATTTCCCTCCCGATAAGTGTAAAGTCGGCTGTCACCCACATGGCAACAATATGCAGTGCCATCCCCAGGCAGATACAAAGCAGTCATGGTAGTGCCCATGCCGGTGTATTTGTCGTTGCTTACGGCCATTTTAAACACATGAGTGTTGGCCTTATCGAAGGCCTCTACCAGCACCTTGTGAATATTTTGCTCACCCTGCTGGTGGCGCAAGCTGTGAGTGGCGGCCTCAAAGGCCTTCAAAATGGCGCGACTGGCGATCTCGCCTGCCGCATAACCACCCATGCCATCAGCAACAGCGAAAAGATAGGGCTCACGCACCAGCAGAGCATCCTCGTTATTTTCCCTGACCAGGCCCACATGGGTCCTACTGACTACCTGCATTATTTTTTCTCCTGTTCTTTGGCAAATTTAGCCCGCAGCTGACCGCAGGCCGCATCTATATCCTTACCCATTTCCTTGCGCACCGTGGCGTTAATCCTGTTTTTCGTGAGCACCTTCACAAAGCGCTCAATGGCAGCCTTGCTAGGACGTTCAAAGCCCTGCTCCGGCACAGGATTGGCGGGAATCAGATTGACGCTGGCGTGCTTATAACGCAGATAATTACTCAAAAGCTCTGCGTCCTGCACGCTGTCGTTTTTATCCTTCAATAGTATATATTCATAGGTCACCTGACGACCACCGGCCTCGCTATAGGCCTCGGCTGCGGCGATCACATCCACAAAGGGAAAGCCCTTGTTCACAGGCATCAGACTTGTTCGCAAATCATTGCGCACTGCATGCAGCGACACGGCCAAATTAATGGGCTTACCCTGCTCTGCCAAGCGGTTGATGCCCGGGATGATACCGCAGGTGGAGATGGTCATATTTCGATAGCTCATAAAACAGGTGTCCTCACGGTGGAGGAAGTCCAAAGCGCCCAAAACTGCATCAAAATTCAGCATGGGCTCGCCGCTGCCCATGACCACCACTCGGGAAACCATTTGCTTGTGCTCACGAATGCGTTCATTGAAAAGGTAAACCTGAGCAATTATTTCCGCAGCAGATAAATTGCGCACCGCTCCCTTGAGACCGCTGGCGCAGAAGGCGCAGCGCATATCGCAGCCCACTTGGCTGGAAACACATACGCTATAGCCATAATCATGATGCATGAGCACTGTTTCCACGCTGTTACCATCGGGCAGACCCAGTAATAGCTTGCTGGTCAGGCCATCGCTGGAGTTTTGCTCTCGCAGGATAGTAATCTCCCGAGGCAATACCGTAAAATTCTCTTCCAAAATAGCTATGTCTGCCTTGCTCAGGTTGTGCATGGCGCTAAAGTCAAAGACGGACTTTTGGTAAAGCCATTGGAAGATTTGCTTAGCTCGGAATTTTTTCAAGCCCTTGCTAACCAGCACCTCCTGCAACTCTTCAATTGTTAAACCAAAAATGTCGATTTTCATGCTCGCTCCAACACACAAATATAAAAGCCATCTATACCATCCACCTGTGGCAAAAGCTGTAGCTCCTCCACCCTTTCCCCTGCTAGAGGATGGGCGAATGCTACTCGGCGCCACTGAGGATTGTGTTCTAAGAATTCTTCGATTAGATAATGATTCTCCGACTGCTCAATGGTGCAGGTGCTGTAGACCAAGCGGCCTCCGTCCTTCACATATTGAGCAGCGTTGTTTAGAATTGCTAGCTGCAGGGGCGGAAAAAGCTTTAAATCCTTGCGATTCTTCCGCCAGCGAGCCTCCGCTCGCCGCCGCAGCACGCCCAGCCCTGAACAGGGAGCGTCCACCAACACTCTGTCGAATTTCCCCAGCCAGTCGGCTCGCAAAACAGCGCCATCGTTCAGCGTAGGCTGAATGATGCTAATGCCCAGACGAGCTGCGTTTTCCCCAATTAGCTCTAGCTTGTGCTGATGAACGTCGCAGGCAGTGATACTACCTGAGTTCCCCATCAGCTGAGCCAAATGAGTGGTTTTACCGCCCGGGGCGCTGCACAAGTCCAGCACGTTCATGCCAGGAGTCGGAGCTAGTAGCCCTGCCACCAGCATGGAGCTTTCATCCTGGACGTAGAAGGCATTAGGCATTTTAGCGAATAGTTCGCCCAAACTAGTATTGTTGAGCTTGCTGACTACGATACCGTCCTCACACCAAGGAGAGGGTGTGGCCTCCGCTCCCAAAGCTAAGAGTTCGTCTAGCAAATGTTGGCGTGTGGTCACTAAGGTATTGACCCGTAAACAGGTAGGTGCGGAGCTGTTATTGAAGGCTAAAAGCCCTTCCGTACCAGCCCTACCCCAAGGCCCTAGCCACCGCTTCACCAGCCAGCGCGGATGATAATATTTTAAAGCAAGATAGCCTGCGTCATCCTTTGTGGGGTCGGGCAAAGTAATTTCCCCTGCCTGCTGCTTACGCAGCAGCCCCCGTAGCACGCCGTTCACCAGCTTGGCGCTACCCTCGTTGCTGACGCAACGGGTCAGCTTCACGGCCTCGTTCACCGCTGCAGAAGCTGGAATTCGCTCCATATAGAGCAACTGATAAGCGCTCAGTCTGAGAACTGCTAGGACGGACTGCTCTAGCTGCTCCAGCGGTCGCGTTACACACTGGGCCAGGTACCAATCCAAGGTGCCCAGAGCCTTCACTGTGCCGTAGACCAGCTCTGTAAAGAGGCGGCGTTCCACCGCTTCAAGGGTATGAGCACGCAGGTATTTATTAATAGCCAAATTGGTATAAGCTCCCTCCTCCAGCACTTCTAGCAGCACGGCTAACGCCGCGCCCCTAGCGTTCAGAGGCAGCTTACACTTTTGCTTACTAGCCACTTGGACATTCTTCTTCACTTGCTGCTTACTATTTCTCTTTGCAATTGTAGCTTCACTTTGCTTGCTGCTTTGCATCTGCATTCTTTTCCTTAGCTTCCTCGTCATCCATAAAGGTTAAAACTGCTGCTTCGAGCTTATTCATATCCACCCGAGTGTTAAAGCAGGGGCCGAAGGGACGCTCGTTGAGCACGCCCAGTACTGGCAGGGGGAACACATCCTGAATGCCGCTGGTCAAATCACGCTCGCAGGCCACGGCCACAATGGCTTTTGGCCTTGCCTGCTTGACCATTTGCCGTGCTAGCGTACCACCGGTAGCTACGGCCAAATGACAACCATATTTGTGGGCCAGCCCCAGCATGGAGCCCACGCTGCAGCCCCCGCACTGGCGACAATTTTCCACGTTACGTGTAATCTTGTGTACGCAGGTATCCCGCTGGATACAGTGAGGCGTTAAAATTAAAATTCTATTGGCTGGCACCTTTACCCGATGCTGCAGCACTAAATTATTGCTGACCTCGATAAAGGATTGCTCGATTTTTTCTCTGGGAATATTAAAAATTCTGCCCAAAACCACGGCAAAGGGGAACAGAATATTGATGGCCTTCCAGGCCCAAATGAAAAGCAGCTTCATTACAGGGATGCCCAAAAGGGCCATCACTATGCCCACTACGCCGCTCAGCAGGGCAATCACGATAATCACGGAAAAAACGCCAAAGGCTATGGGCAGTGTCCAATTGATTTGGGCTAGGCCCGGTACGGTTACCTTCCAGACCATGTACACCATGATGGCTCCTATCAGGGCGCTCACGGAGGTCAGGGCCATGAATATGCGTTTTTTCGGTTTAAATGCATCTTCCATCATTTGAAAGACTCCTTACATCTTAATTGCCTCCCCTTGCCCCCTAATAGGGATTAGCACGACCAGCACGTTCTCGCTGCACTGCGCTTGCGACAACGTGGGTCTTAGCGTCAAAGGGAGGGGGACCGCTTGCAGTGGAGGAATTTATAAAACGCCTCTACTCAGCTTGCACACCCAAAACCTCGCCCACCTGCACACCGCGACCATTAATAAACACTTGCGCAGGCATACGTTTTTTGGACTCGGGCTGGACCTCGGTAATTTCCACAACACCACTGCCACAGGCTACGCAAAAACTACGCTTTCCCACTTCTACCACAGTACCGGGAGCGGCTTCGCTAGTCTTGTCAGTAAGGCGACTGCACCAGATTTTCAGATTTTTACCATTGGGCAAACTGGTGAAGGTGCTGGGTGCAGGGTTGAAGCCACGAATCAAATTATGTACTTCCTGCGCGCTCTTGGTCCAATCAATACGCTCCATGCTGCGGTCCAGCAATGTAGCATAGGTCGCTTCCTCATTGTTTTGGGGCTCAGCAACTACAGTACCAGCCTCGATTTTATCGATTACAGTGAGGAGCAGCTCGGCGCCCTTGGTTTTCAGCTCGTCGTGGAGCTCGCCCATGGTTGTGTTTTCACCGATGGGCACTACCACCTTATCCAGCATAGCGCCGGTATCCATACCGATATCCATTTGCATGATGGTGACGCCGGACTCGGTTTCGCCCTTAATAATGGCATATTGAATGGGCGCTGCGCCGCGATATTTGGGCAGCAGGGATGCGTGCACGTTAATGCAGCCATATTTGGGCATACTCAAAATTTCTTGGCTTAAGAATTGACCAAAGGCAGCGACCACGATTAAGTCGGGCTGCATTTCCCGCAGAATTTGCACGAACTCCGGAGTTTTTACCTTTTGGGGTTGATAAACCTCATAGCCCTTGCTCAGGGCATATTCCTTGACTGGAGTCATCAGCATTTTGTTGCCACGTCCCTTGGGACGGTCGGGCTGGGTTACTACGCCCACGATTTCGTGTTTGCCCCATTCGCTTAGGGCAGCCAGGCTACCCACGGCGAAGTCCGGGGTTCCCATAAATACTATACGCATGTTCTTTACCTCTTTATTTTACAACGTCAGTCGGTTTCTCTTTAACTTTAGGGCTTAAGGTTTGGGCCTTATCGATAAAGAGCACGCCGTCCAAATGGTCTAATTCGTGTTGGATGCAGATCGCAAGCAGGTCATGAGCTTGCAAAAGCATTCTTTGACCGTTGCGGTCGGTGAATTCGCACTCCACATAGCTAGCGCGCTCTACCTCGCCCTCGTAGTCAGGCACGGAAAGGCAGCCCTCGGCGCCCACAACCTTACCCTCTTTTTTGACGATGACAGGGTTGATGAGCTCAAACAAGCCCTCGCCCACGTCGATGACCACGATGCGCTTGGAGACGCCAATTTGGGGAGCGGCCAGACCTACGCCGTCAGAAGCGTACATGGTTTCAGCCATCTCCTTCAGCAAGCGGTGGAGCTTTTTATCTATACGGGTTACGGGCTCGGCTACTTTGCGCAGCACGGGATCACCAGCAACCAAAATTTTCAACGTTTTCTTAGCCATGGAAAAAACTTCCTCCTTAAAACTTACATATTAACACTTTATTATAACACAGTTTAACCTTCTATAGCAAATTATTGTATAAATGTCCAATTTCAACTAATGAATTTCGTAATAAGCAATCATCATTTTCGCAAGTGTTTTTCATATAGATGTTATCGTTCAAAGGTATACCTGTGAAGTGCTTCGGTCTGCGAATGCTTGATACAATGTTCACATAGAGCGCTTAATCCGTCAAGAGAAAAACGTGCCGTAGTGTGACGAGGCGCTTCGCGAACATGCGAGCCTGTCCATTGCTAGCGCATTTCGATTATTCATCGAATTGCTGCTGTAGTCGCATTCTTGCCTCCGCCACTTCCCAGGTATACGCTTTTCACTTGCGAAGATAATATTAAAGCAAGCATGCCCAACTATATCAAAGCACTTTGAAAGTATAGTTCTTATTTACATCGATTGTAAATTTCTCTACGAAGTGACTCATGCAATCTAAATGAAAAGCTTTTTATTACCAATTAGTATATAGCAAAGCCCTTTTTGATAAATCTTTTTGGGCGAGCAAAAAGATTTTGTTTCCCACGCTTTCTAAAAGCGTGCGACCTTTTTGCTACTTTTTCGGTCGCTCGAAAAAGTAGACGAACAAAAGCTATTTCTAAAAACTTAGATAACACTCACAGGATCAACATCAAAATAAATATTCTTCTGTTCTTTAAACTCACTATTTAAAATAGCTTGTTTAACCGGCCCTAAATCCTTCGCCTTAATCACAATATTATATCTATACATATCACGCACTTTAGACACTAGCGCAGGGAAAGGCCCTGATATTTGCAAAGCGTCAGCATTCTTGAGCTTGGTAGAATTGGAAGTACTATCAGAAATACTAGATTCCTGCGCCAGCTTCCCCTCCAGCTGCAGCCTTTGCAAATAAAACACAAGCCTCTGGGCCAGAGCCAACCCCTCCCCATCACTCTTATCCCAAATAGTAAGCTTCAGCATCTGGGCAAAGGGCGGATAAAGAAACTCCTTACGCGCCTTGAGCTCGATTTTAGCAAAGCCATCATAGTCCTGACGAGCCGCCAGCTGAATAATCTCATTCTCCACATCATAGGTTTGGAAAATAACCTGTCCCGGCCGCTCTCCGCGGCCGGCACGGCCCGCGGCCTGGGTGAGCAGCGAAAAGGCTCGCTCCGAAGCTCTATAGTCCGGCAAATTCAAAGCACTATCCGCCGAAAGCACGCCCACCAAGGTCACATTGGGAATATCGTGACCCTTGGCCACCATCTGGGTGCCTATAAGCACATTGCTAGCTCCGCTAGCGAATTGACGCAAAATATCCTCATGGGCGAACTTGGCCAAGGTAGAGTCCTGATCCATGCGTAGCACGCGAATATCCGGCAGCTGGGCCAGCTCTGCCTCCGCCTTTTGGGTACCCGTGCCGAAGAATTTAATGCGCTGACTATGACAATTGGGGCACTCATGAGGCACAGGGGCCGTGTTGCCACAATAGTGGCAACGCATATCCTCATGAGCACTATGGTATACCAAGGCCACAGCACAGTGTGGACAAGTAATAGTATAACCACAGTCCCGGCACATGACGAAGGTGGAATAGCCACGACGATTTAACAGCACAATGGCCTGCTCTCCCTCCGCCGCAGTTTTTACCAGAGCCTGTTGCAGCTGTCGAGAAAGGACGCTGTAGTTTTTCGCTTGCAGCTCCTTGCGCATATCCACCAAATGGACCTGAGGCAGCTGGCTGCCGTTGGGCCGCTGAGTTAGACGCAAATGGGTATATTCTCCCTGTAAGGCCTTATAATAAGTAGTGATGTCTGGAGTAGCGCTGCCCAAAACCAGGGGCGCACCTGTGCGCTGACAACGGGCAAGCGCCACTGCGCGGGCATGATAATTGGGCCGTTCCTCCTGCTTATAGCTGGTCTCGTGCTCCTCGTCGATGATGACTAGGCCTAAGTCAGCAAAGGGTGCGAAAACTGCACTGCGTACACCGATGAGCACTTGGGCTTGACGGGTCCGCATGCGGTACCATACGTCGCCCCGCTCGTTTTGGGAAAGCTTAGAGTGAGCCACCGCGATTTGGTCACCGAACCAGGCTTGAAAGCGCTTTACCAATTGCGCTGTCAGCGCAATTTCCGGCACCAACATCAGCACCTGCTTGCCAGCGTCCACAGCGTGGGCCGCAGCACGCAGGTACACCTCGGTCTTGCCGCTACCGGTAATGCCCTGCAGCAGGAATGTATCCTGCTGCTCGCTAGCAACCGGTGTAGCGGCGAGTTCAGCGTCAGCGCTGGGGTGAGCAGCAGCTGCTGCGTTATTTCTATCGATGGCGGCCGTAATCCGTTTAACCGCCACTCGCTGCTCCTCCGTAAGCTGAAAGCTCTCAGCGAGGCCTGTTGGACGAGCGTAGCTGTTGCGCAGCACACGCTTCTCACGCTCCGCCACCAAGTCCTGCTCCAACAGCGCCTTCACCACTGCCCTGCTTACGCCCTTGGTAGCTAGCTCACCTGCACTCAGCCATTCCTGAGCGTCAGCCAACACTGCCAAGGCACCGTGCCGAGCCTTGGCTTTTTTCATCAACACGCCACTTTCCAAGGCTTCCCGACCTGCATCTGTAATAGCGTAGGCTAGCACCGTCTTTTCCTTAAGGCGCTCGCCATATGTATAATATAAAAGTCTGCCGGCGCCATCACGCACCGCCTTACGGCGGATGCTGGTCTTCCCCGGCACAAAAAGTCGCATCGCTTCTGCTAGATTACACATATAATAATCCGCTAGCCAATTGGCTGTAGCCAACATCTCATTATCAAACCAGGGGCTGTCGCCTAAAGCCGCCTCCACATATTTTATTTTCGCCAACAGTGCCCCATCCTGCGGCACTGGGCAGAGCTCAACCACAAAGCCCTCCACTTTTTGGCCGCTAAAGGGCACCACCACGCGCCAGCCCCTGTCCAAAAAAGCCAGCTTGGCCGGCACTGCATAGGTAAATTGGCGAAAAAGGCTCTTCACCGGCAAATTTATGGCAACCTGTACTGCGAAAACTGCACCCACTGCGCTCATGGCAACCCCCTAAAAAATATTCTATAGTAAAGCTCAAGGAAAGCTTATCTGCAAAGCTCAACAAAGCTGCTTCTATTATACCAAATTCTACCCTGCTTAGGAGGAAAACTTTCGGAAAAAGAAACGCCTCGACACCAACTCAGGCGCGAGGCGTAGACAAACTATCTTTTTAAACTACCACAAAACCAGCAATGAAGTAAGCGATGGAAGCAAAAACCATGGCAATACCAGCATAGGGTAATTGGGTATAAACATGGGCTGTATTGTCAATATCACAGGCCTTGGAGGTGAACACGGTAGCATCCGCATAGAAGCAGGCATGGCTACACAGGGTAGCGCCGCTGACGATGGCGGCCATTACCAAGAAAGGATTGGCATCCACTGCAAAGCCCAAGGGAATGATAATGGGAGCGCATACTGCTGGAATACCCCAGTTGGAGCCAGTAATAAAGCCTAAGCAGCCTACAGTCCAGAAAGCCAACATAGGATACATTTGGGCATTCACATAGGGCTCAATAAGGTGAATTACGTAACCTGGCATCCCGATGGCGGTCATAGCTCCTTCAATATAAAAGGCCGCTACGATAATGGAAAGTACGGGCACCAAATCGGCAAAGCCTTCAATCCAGCAATCACAGAATTTACCCATGGTAATTTTGCCACGGGGCACGTATAACACGATGCAGCACAGCAGCGCCGCGATCAGGCCTACGAACAGGTCACCTACATACATCTGCACACCGATCATGGTTAGGATAGGAATTACGAAGTCCCAAGCGCTAGCCTTGCGATCGTAATCGTCGGGCTTATCATGCTTGTGGTACATAGCGTTCTCGATAATACCATAGCCCTCTTCGTCGTTCTTAAGCCGGGCATAGGCACGCTTCATGGCGCCAACCTTAGGCACAATGCCAACTATAAACAAGGGTACGATGGCCAAGGCGAAAATGCCGTAGAAAATATAGGGAATAATTTGCATATATGTGGTAATGGCATCGCCATAGCCCAAGGCCTTGATGCTGTCCTGCTCGTAAAACACGCCACCGAAGAAAATCGCCCAAGTAGAAAAGGGTATCAAAACGCTGGTAGGCGCGCCAGTGGAGTCCACCACATAGGCTAAGGCCTCACGGGGAATATTCCTTTGATCCGCCAGCTTTTTGGTACAGCTGGTAACGGTTAGGATATTCATATAGTCATCGATATAAATGATCATGCCCAGAATCCAAGCGGAAAGCAGGGTCGTGGTCTTGGACTTGCACAGCTTGCCTAAAACATTGGCAATGGCGTTGGTGGCGTTAGATTCGTTGATAACCGCGATCAAGCTGCCGAAGAGACCGCACACCAAAAGCATCCATACAGATTCCGGATCCGTAAAGACATCAAAAAACTTGGATGTGGCCAGCTCAACGAAATTAGCGCCTGTTTTCCAGCTGAGCAGACCATAGCCCGTCAGTGCACCTAAAAGCAAAGGCTCCGTTGTTCTTTTTGACCAAACTGCTACAACAACAGTCAAAATAGCTGGAAATAAGCAAATTATTCCATATTCCATTGACCAGGCCCCCTCAAGCTTCATCATGCTCTTTTTTGCATTCATTAGAAGCATTTTTCTTTCTTATTCTGTCTCTACATAAGAGGCAAACTAATTATACTTCTATGCTTCCCATTTGTCTATAGTATTTGGACAAAAAAAGTGTCCACAGTAAAATTTTTTCACTGCGGACGCTTGTCTGACAAGAACTACATTAGAACAGGAAATAAACCTCGGTTACGAGAACCTTGTCCCTATTGTCACCGATCTTAGAATCAGTATCGAAATAATCAATCAAGCCATAAATATTCTTGGCAAAGGTATATTTAGCACCGATATTCCAGCCCTCGAAGCCACCATTGAAGAGGAATCTATTAGCAGAAATAGTGGGAATAAAGAAGGTGTTGGAGGGTTGATTATAATAGTTAGCAACCAAACCAAAGCTACCCGGTTTATTCACATCATGGCCCTTATACTCGATTCGGGCCACATAGCCATTGCTGCCTACCCTAGCGTCCTCATCCTTCACGCTGCGCATATATTCGCCGAAGAGGCGCACAGTCGGGGTAATTTTATAACCGATACCTACGTTGAAGATATCCTTATCACCCTTGGTAGAGTTATCCCAATCGTACCAGCCGTTCTTTTCAACTGCTACAACAGCAGCATTATTGGTGTTGTAGTAATTTACAAAGAAATTGCTTCTGTCGTAATTACCTGCCAAGCCAAAAATATTCAAGCGACCACTGCTGGTCAAGGTACTGTGGGGACCAGCGGCCTTAGTAAACATGCTGGTGAAATTCAGCTTATTGGTGCCATAGGTAAACTTCAGACCTTCTAGATGGGTATCAATAACCATGGGAGAAATATCCTCGCCCCAACGTCCGGCCCGCACGGTCATGCCGCCCAAGCGACCTTGTACATAGGCACGCTTAAACTGAATTTCTTCTTCGCCGGTGTTATTGCTAAAAATTTGCTCGTTTTGCAGCATCAGATTATAGGTCCAGCTATCGTTAATCTTGCCCTCGCCCCAAATACGGGTACGCCCGCCGGATACATCATGCTGATCGCGTTTATCGCCGCTACGATCCCAACGCTCATAACGGGTACGCAGCTGTCCCCAAAAATGGATATTGTCGCTCTTCTTTTCCAAATTGGCCACACGCACGCCCAGATTATCCAGCTCGTCGGCGAATTCTGCGGCTAGCTTATCCACCTTGGCGCCCTTAGCCATGGCTCTTGCCACGATTTGGGCCATTTCATAGCGTGTCATCAGCTTGTCGCCGCCAAAGGTTGTATCCCCATAGCCTTCCACAACGCCAGCTGCTGCGAGCTTGGCAATACTGTCGTATGCCCAATGTCCAGCCGGAACGTCACTAAAAGGGTTGGCGGCCGCGTAGGCAGAGGCGGTGATGCCCAGGCTCAGGGCCACTGCTGCAAGTAAAGTTTTCTCCATGCTTTCCTCCTCAAATTCATCGATAAAGTAAAATTAAACAATTTATTCAACCGTAAGATACGGTGAAGGAGCAAGTAAGGGTTTACCTGATGTGACATATTCCTGCCATGCTTCACTCACTCGCTTCTCCCCAGTGGTAAAGCCCTCGCTTCCCTTTTGCCCATCAAGCTTCTCGGCTAAGACTGTAAAGAAAGTCTTTTTGTCTAAAACGGTAACCCTATAGGTTTTATTCTTATCCAGGGGCTTGCCATGATACAGCAGCTGCTTAAGAGTGAAAGCATCGTGCCTTCGCCCCTGCTTGACCACATATTCCATACCACTGGTGATGGGTAAGGAATGATAGTTCACAGGATTTACCGCGCTATACACATCCACATTGGGCACGCCCTCCACATAAAGCTTCAGCAGGCGCTCCAGCTCAGCCCCGGTCAGCTGCTTCGTAAAGCTTTCCAAATAATTGGGCATGACCATATAACCAAGCATTTTTTCGGAATAACCGGAATTGAAAATAGGCCCGGTAAAGCTGTGCCCTACAGCCACGAGAATATCGCTACCGTAATAGCTGCGTAGGGAATTAGCCATAGCAGATTTGGCTTCGTTACCACCCTGCTTGCTATCCGTAAAGCTATAAGCCTTGTCAAAGGGCTTCAGCTTTAGCTCCTCCCGTTGCTTAGGCTTCCGCAAATACTCATCCATAATTCTATAGGCCTGCTCAGCTGTTGCCTCTCTCTTAACCATTTTAGACACAGCCAGCTTGGAGCCTGCGAAAAAGTCCGTGGAAGCAAGGCGCACATAAATCCGATTAGACTCAATAAAGGGGCTGATATTCTCTAGCAGCGGAGATATCTTGAGCTCGGTATTACGGCTGTAGGAAATAACGTCGTTTCTGGAACCAAGCTTTCTTTGAGCGCCCTCACTCATCATTACGCTCAAAATACGCATCATTTTTTGCTTGCGCTGCTCGTTTTGCGCGCTGGACTTATTCAAGGCCACTTGGAAGGCCGGATAGGTTAGCAGCCAATCCTCGCCACCATCCTGACCAAAATAGGGAAGCATGACCAGATTCATCCCATAACGCCTAATATGGTCCAAGGCCACATTAGCGGTCATCCGGCTCATGGCCGCCTTGCCCGTAATGAGTAAAGCATCCATATCCTCATAAAGATAATTATCATCCTGGGGCTCCACATAAGCATCCCTTATAAAGCTTTCCATACGTTGGAAGGCTAAGGGCCACACCTTTTTATCCAGACCCACCGCCTTTTGCTCGCCAGTGTTTTCATACTGACTTCGCCATAGCTGTCCCTCTCTAGAGGTAAGCTCATGAATATTAAGGCCCTGCAGAATGGCCAGTGGTGTATAATCATAATGCCAATCGCTGACAAAGGGCTTTATCCCCAAGGCTTTGAATCTAGCACAGGCCTCTTTGAAGCTCTTGTAAGAATGGGGCAAAGGAATCCCATGCTTAATAAATAAATCCTTATTAGCTACAAAAAGCTCGGCTTCACCGCACAGGGGCAGCCAGCAAATGGTGCCATCGGGATATTTGTAATTTTCCAAATAACCCGTAAAAATCGTGGCAGCCTCCTCGGTATTCTTTAAATCCACAAGCTGCTCCTTCAGCTCCACTGCGTCGTGCAAGGAAAAGCGTCGACAGGTAATGATATCCGGCAGACTCCCCTTCTCATTGAGGAATTTATAATAATTCAGGTCATTATTCCCAACAACAAAATGAATATCCAGATCCGGCAGCTGAGACTGCACATAGGGCGCATATTCACGTAAGAGCTCAATACTCCATAGATATACGGTAATGGGCTTTTCTTGCTTTTGCTCCTTGTTGCTGCCGCAGGCGCTAACAAAGAAAAGTACCAGCAAGAGCAGGATTAGCATAAGCTTCTTTTTCATTTCCCCACCTCTATTCTCCACCAAAACACGCTTTTTAGAATTACTTACCTTTAAACCGTGGCACAAGCTCGGCCACCACCTGCTTCAGCCTCTGCATGTCCACAGGCTTGCTGGTATGAGCGTCCATGCCTGCATCCAGAGCCTTATGGGCATCCTCCGCAAAAGCGTTGGCCGTCATAGCCACAATGGGTATAGTTTTAGCGCAGGGATGGTCACAAGCACGAATCAATTTCGTAGCGCCATAGCCATCTAAAACCGGCATCTGCACATCCATAAAGATAATATCGAATTCATCCTTCTTAGAGTCAGCAAAGCGTTCGGCTACCAAAAGTCCGTTTTCGCGAATCTCTACGGTAGCCCCCTCCTTAAGGAGCAGCAGCTCTAGTATTTCTGCGTTGATAGCATTATCCTCCGCTGCCAAAACCTTTAGTCCACGCAAGGAAATCTGGGTCTTGACCTCTTCCGGTTTGACCGCTTCCTTCTCCGTAGCCGCTACAGCCAACTCCAGATTAACAGTAAAGGTACTCCCTTTACCCTTAGAGCTGATCACGGAAATATTTCCTCCTAAAAGCTCCACAATACTCTTCACAATGGCCATACCAATACCTGTGCCCTGAATATGTTTAGTTTCCTCAGTATATTCGCGGGAAAAGGGAGCGAAAATCTTCTTTTGAAACTCCTCGCTCATGCCATAGCCATCATCCTGAACCACAAATTGGACATAGCTAAAGCCCTTTCCATGACCGGGCCTACCCTCCAATAAAAGCCGCACATGACCGCCATTGGGCGTATATTTCACCGCATTGCTCAACAGATTCAGCAGAATCTGATTAATGCGCATTCTATCGCTGTGAACCATAGCCGGTAGCTGTCCCTTGTATTCCACCTTGAATGCTTGGTTCTTATTGCGGGCCTGAGGTCCGATAATCCCCTGCAGCTCCTCTCCAAGCTCCTGCAAGGAGAAATCCGTCAGCTTCAGAGCCGTCTCTCCGCTTTCAATTTTGCTCATATCCAAAATATCATTGATTAAGCTTAAAAGATGCTTACTGGAGTAAGTAATCTTATGAGCGTACTCTAGCACCTTCTCCGGGGTATGGGCGTAATCAGCCAGCAGTCCCGCAAAGCATACAATAGCATTCATGGGCGTGCGAATATCATGACTCATATTAGCCAAGAAGTTACTCTTGGCCTTATTAGCACTTTGGGCCAAGCTTAACGCATTGCTCAAGGACACGTTTAAGGCACGCTCCTTAGTTCTATCGGAAAGCACGATAATATATTTGGGTATCTTTTGCACCAGGTCGGTATACACCAGTACATGGAACCACCGTTTTTCAAGAGTCAAGGGATGAATAAACTCCTTATCCCATTCCATTCGAGGGGTATCAGGGTTTTGGCGAATATGCTTACCAACCTCAAAGTAGGAATCATCCTCGCCTAAAGAGCTCAACTGAGAACCAATTATTCCCTTCTGTAGCTCCACTCCTATCAACCTGGTTACATTGGGACTGATATAGTCCAAGCACATAGTCTTACAATCCACCATGAGAAAGGCATCATCCACATTGTCGGATAGTGTTGAGAACAGCTGCTCTTTATACAAGATTTCCTTATCCTTTTGGGATAGGACCAGCTTATTCCTATAATGCATAAAGACAATATAGGCACCACTGAGCAACAAAGCCAAGAAAACGAAAACAATCATGGTAATGGCCTGCAGCTTGTTCATGCTGGCGTTGACAACCTTTTCCGGAATTAGTCCCACCAAAACGGAATGAGCATATTCTGCAGGCATATGAATCAAGTAATATTTTTCCCCGTGAATGGGCAGCGTGATTACACCCTTCCCCCTGCTGATAAGCCGCTGGAGCAAATCCTTTTTCTGCTCCTGGGTAAGCTCGGGCAAGTTATTGAGATAAGCATGAAAATTATAAATACCGCTCTTGTTTTTCGCAGTTCTAGCAATGGATACACGTCCAGTGTCATCAATAACGTAGTTATCAGCATCTCCCTCAAAGGCATTGGTGTTCAGAGTTTTAATCAAATCCTCGTTATCATAGCTTATAGCTATGGCATCATAAACGAAGCCCTGAAATACACCCTTGGGCATGGGAATAGCAAAAACCTTCAGCTCCTTTTTAGGCACAGCCACGTCCAACACTACGGCTTCCTTTTTATCTACCAAATCATTAATTTTGCGGTGCATATTAAAGAAGCCCTTGCGCCCGTCCACAGTGTAAAATTCACCATTGCCAGCTATAAAGTAGAAATCCGTAAAGCCCCATTTAGCCTTTTGCTCATGAACAAAGTCAGTGATAGCGTCCTCATTTTTCTCTCGCAGCAAATACTGCTTCCATACTGTGAGCAAATTCCACTTGCTCTCCACAATATCCCGCAGGGAGTCACGCACTTGGGTATAGATTTCCGTCAAATGACGACTGCTTTCTTCATAGATCATCCGGGAAGCAAAGCGAAAATAAGCCACACAGCCTAAGGCTACAGTGACTATAACTAGCGCTATGATGCTTATGTTTTTTAGATTTTTCCTCATGATAACATTCACCATTCCAGTTTGACAGCTATAGTTTATTTCAAAGCAAGCATAATAAAGTCATAGTATAGTTTTAAAAAATTCTTTTAGTATTTAAATATTACTAAAAGCTTATATTGTAAGGCTATGTTCAAAAAACCATTAATTTTGTATAGTATATCTCAAATTCACTAGTATTACTTGCTAATTTTCTTATATTATTTTTATTGTACCATATATATTTTTCTTGTGCAAGAAAAATCAGAAAGCTCATCTTAACAAAGAAAAAAACTCCTGCTTGACCAGTAAGAGGACTGCCAAGCAGGAGCGAAATATTATAATGTTAAAAGAATGACCTTCTTTAAGTTCGTATAGTTATAACACGAGCTTATTGACCGGCCTTCTTGCCTCTCAGGAAGAGCCACAAGGGCCCTGCCAGGAAGGTGGAGGTATAGGCGCCACTGGAGAAGCCTACCAGCATAGCAAAGGAGAAGTTGCGAATAGTCTCGCCACCGAAAAGGAAGATGGAAACAACCGCAAACAAGGATGTACCAACAGTATAAATGCTGCGGCCCATGGTTTGCCAAATGCTGTTATCAATCATGGAGCTGAGGCTTTCGCTACGACGATGAATCTTCAGATTCTCGCGAATGCGGTCAAAGATTACGATGGTACCATTGATGGAATAGCCTACTACGGTCAACAGCGCCGCTACGAAGGAGGAATCCATTTCCATCTGGAACAAGGAGAAGTAGCTCAAGGTTACCGATACGTCAATAATCAAGGCGATGATGGCCGCAATGGCAAACTTAAACTCAAAGCGCAGGGTGATGTAGGCTATCATCAAGAACCAGGAAAGCACGATGGCCAGCACTGCTTGCTGAATCAGCTCGCCGCCCACAGTCGCGCCAACGTTTTCCACGCGCTGGATAGCGAAATTACCCAGCTGGCTCTTAAGATCATCCATGACTGCACGACGTTTTTCGTCGTTGATGACACCGGTACGAATGAGCACGCCCTGAGCCTCTTTAGCATTACTATCATCGCTTTCCAGCTGTATAATGCTGTTGCCCAAGTCATGGCCCTTCAGCACATCGCGTACCTGAGCAACCTGCACAGGCTTATCAAAGGACAAGTCCATAATGCTGCCGCCGGTGAAGTCAATGCCCAGATTGAAGCCCTTCATAAGCATGGAGCCAAAGCCGATGATCAAAAAGGTAATGGTAATGGCAAAGAAAATCTTGTAGTTTTTTACAATGGAGAATTTCATTATTTAGCCACCTCCTTTGCTTCCGGCGCCTTTGCGCCAAAGAGGAAGTAGCTCTTGGTAATATTGCTGTAAACCAAGAAGCGCATGAGGAACTTGGTTACAGTTACCGCAGTGAACATACTGAGCAGAGTGCCTAGAGCCAGAGTAACAGCAAAGCCCTTAATGGGACCGGTGCCCAAATAGAACAGCACCGCTGCCGCCATTAGGGTAGTGATATTGGAGTCTAAAATGGTAATGATGGCACGACTGAAGCCAGCATCCATCGCGCTACGCAGCGTCTTGCCCTTTTTGGTTTCTTCCTTGAAGCGCTCGAAAATCAACACGTTAGCATCTACCGCCATACCAATGGACAGGATGATACCGGCTATGCCGGGCAGGGTCAGGGTTGCGCCCAAATAACGCATTACCAATAACAACAGCATAACGTAAAGCAGCAAGGCGATATCCGCTACTACGCCGGACAGGCGGTAGAACAAAAGCATGAAGATAAATACGCCGGCAATACCAATAAGGAAGGCCTTTACGCTCTTATCCTTAGAGTCCTGGCCCAGAGTAGGACCAACAGTACGGTTCTCCAAAACCTCGATTTTCACAGGCAGACTACCACTACGCAGCAGAATGGCCAAATGCTCAGCCTCTTCCACACTGCGGGAGCCGGAAATTTGAGCTCTACCGCCGGTGATGGCTTCTTGCACAACGGGCGCGGTGAGCACCTCGCCATCCAGCACAATAGCGATTTGTTTACCCACATTGCGAGCGGTCAGGTCAGCAAATTTTTTACCGCCCTCATCGCTAAATTCCAGACCTACCACAGCCTGATTACCTTGGGATACCTGAGCTCTGGCATCCTTCAAATCCTTACCGGTCATAACTACCTTACCATTGATGTCCTTGAACTGCAGCATAGCAGTACGGCCCAACATGGCGATAGCCTTTTCCGGGTCCTTAACACCAGGAAGCTCTACAATGATACGATCCTTGCCCTGACGCTGAATTACAGGCTCGGTCAGACCCAGCTCGTTGACACGGCGTTCGATGATTTTCACACTGCGGTTGACAGCATCATCGTCCACCTTCAGGTCCGGTGTATCCACCGCCTGCAGAACAACGTGGGTACCGCCCTGCAAATCCAGACCCTGCTTAATAGAGTTAGCCAGGGGGGAGATGTAGACGCAGAAACCGCCGATTATAGCCAAGGCGATAATCAGAAATTTCCCCAACTCATTCCAACGCAAAATAATTTCCTCCTTAAAAATGGATTTTTTTAATTTATCAGCTAAAGCGGAGCGAGAGTGATAATTCCGCTTTCACTAACTATACACTGCATTTTTACATCGTGCTCATCACTAGGAAGACTGCTTTGCAGCAGAAAATCATAGGCTACGCCCATGACCACGGCCTTATTCGCCTGAGGCAAAAAGCGATCATAATAACCTGCGCCCATGCCCATTCGACTGCCATCCCTGCCAAAGGCTACACCGGGGACAAGCACCAAATCAAAGACCTCCGGCTTGATAACCTCCAAGGGCGGTCGCACAGAGCGAATGCCATAGCGGTCTAGCTCGAAATCCTGCAGATGTTTAAGGCGTACAGGCACGAAGCCAGTATCCGAAACAATGTGAGGCACGGCCACGGTCTTTCCCTGAGCTAGAGCAGCCTCCAGCACCAAGTCCACACTGAGCTCCTTGCCAAAAGCCAAAAAGCCCATGACGCTCTTGGCTTTACAAAAAGCATCACAGGCCAGGATCTGCCGGGCCACCGCCTCGCTGGCGGCAGTCACCTGCTCCCTAGTCAATTGAGCGCGCTGTTGGCGTAGAGCCTTACGCAGCGTTATTTTATCTTGCTCATGCATTTTTAGCCGGGTCCTGATGACCACTTACAGCATTGCGAGACATTTCAATTTCCACGCCCTCAGCGACCTGCACCTTCACACGCTTTTCGCTAACAGCAGTGATTTTGCCATAAATACCACCAATGGTAATGATGTCGTCGCCAACCTTCAGGCTGTTCAGTAAATCACGACGCTTTTGCTGTTCCTTCTTTTGAGGACGCCACAGCATGAAATAAAAAATGCCACCCATCAAGAAAAAAGGCAACAGGGAGTTCAGCATAGCCATTGTATCTCCACCTTGCATATTTCCACCTCCACACAAAAATCGCTATAAACAATTATACATTCTCTATTATACCTTAAAAATCCTCTATCCGCGATAGTTTTCTAAAAATCTTTCTCTAAATTCCGGGAAAGTATCATTAGCGATGGCCTCGCGTACCTCTTGGGCAAAATGTAAGAGGAAATGCAGATTATGAATGGACAAAAGACGCATGCCAAAAATCTCCTCCGCCTTAAATAAATGGCGAATATAGGCACGACTGTAGTTACGGCAAGCATAGCAGGTGCAACCATCCTCCAAAGGACGGAAATCCTCGGCATAGAGAGCGTTGCGTACTACCAAACGACCGGTATGGGTCATGGCAGTACCATTACGAGCTACACGGGTTGGAAAAACGCAGTCAAACATATCCACGCCTAAATTTACAGCCTCTACGATGCAATCTGGAGTACCTACGCCCATCAAATAGCGAGCCTTATGCTTAGGCATCAAGGGAGTGGTCTGACCGAGGATATCGTACATCATGGGCTTGGGCTCGCCTACGGATAAACCGCCGATGCCGTAGCCCGCAAAATCCATTTCCGTAAGCTGCTCAACGCTCATTTTGCGTAAATCCGGGAACATGCCGCCTTGAACGATACCGAACAAGGATTGGTCCTCACGGGTATGGGCCTCCTGACAACGCTTAGCCCAGCGACTGGTACGCAGGGTGGAACGCTTTGTATATTCGTAATCGGAAGGATAAGGAATGCATTCGTCGAAGGCCATGGCGATATCTGCTCCCAGAGCCTCCTGCACATGAGTAGAAACCTCAGGGGAGAGGAACTGTTTACTACCATCAATATGGGAGCGGAACATTACGCCCTCCTCCGTAATCTTACGCATGGCCCCAAGGCTAAATACTTGGAAGCCACCACTATCGGTGAGCATACCCTTTTTGTAGTTCATGAATTTGTGGAGACCACCCGCCTTTTGCACCAGCTCATGACCTGGACGCAGGAAGAGATGATAGGTATTGGACAAAATCACCTGACTGCCCATATCGTAAAGCTCCTCCGGAGAAAGAGTTTTTACGGTGGCTTGGGTGCCCACGGGCATAAACATGGGTGTTTCAAAGGTGCCGTGAGGCGTGTGCAAGCGGCCTAAGCGTGCTCCGCTACGGCTGCATTCTTTAATTAATTCGTAGGTTACTGCGTGCTGCATATAGCCTCCTTAAAAATTTATGGAATTCCTCAGTCCGAAATTTGTTACACAAACTTCTTAAGACAGCTCCCTTTTAAAAGGGAGCCTATTCGCAAAACTATACTAGTAGGGAGCCTCCCTTTGCAAAGGGAGGTGCCGAGCTTGCGAGGCGGAGGAATTTTATTCTTCATTATTGATAAACATGGCATCGCCGAAGGAGAAGAAGCGATATTTTTCTTCCACAGCGACCTTGTAGGTATTCAACATAATTTCGCGAGTAGATAAAGCGCTAACCAGCATGAGTAGTGTGCTTTGGGGCAAATGGAAATTAGTTACTAAGGCATCAACTAATTGATATTTATAGCCCGGATAAATGAAAATATTGGTCCAATTGCCGCCAGCCTGCAGCAGGCCGTCCTTGCAGGCGGCCTCGAGAGTGCGCACCGAGGTAGTGCCCACAGCGATAATGCGACGACCCTCAGCCTTAGCCCTATTTACTGCATCCGCTGCTTCTTGAGAAACAGTGTAGAACTCCTTGTGCATCTTGTGGTCTTCGATTTTAGCTTCGCTAACCGGACGGAAGGTGCCAAGACCCACATGCAGGGTTACGAAAACCTCTTCGCAGCCCTTATCTTTAATCTTTTGCAAAAGCTCCTTGGTAAAGTGTAAGCCCGCAGTCGGAGCAGCGGCGCTGCCGCGCTCACGGCTATAAACCGTCTGATAGCGCTCCTTGTCCTCCAAGGGCGCCGTAATATACGGAGGTAAGGGTGTCTCCCCCAGCCTATCGAGAATTTCTTCGAAAATACCCTCGAAGGCAAAGCGTACTACGCGGCCACCAAAATCCGTATGGTCGATGACCTGGCAGGAGAGCTCATCGCTAAATTTAATTTTTGCGCCTACCTGCAGCTTTTTGCCCGGACGCACCAAAACCTCCCAATCCGTAGTGTTTTTGCGAGTGAGCAAAAACACCTCCACATGAGCTCCTGTGTCCTTAAAGCCATGGAGACGAGCAGGGATTACTCTGGTGTCGTTAAAAACCAAAACATCCCCGGGATGGAGATACTCTATCAAATCGTAAAAATGCTTGTGCTCAATAGCGCCACTGTCCTTATTCACCACTAGAAGTCGGGAATGGTCCCGAGGCTCCATGGGATGCTGGGCAATAAGCTCCTTGGGCAGCTCATAATCAAAATCTGTTACTAGCATGTTAATCTTCTTTCTATTTTACTAATCTAGTCCCCGGATAATAGTGCTCTAAAATCTGGGCGTAGGTTATCTT
This sequence comes from Phascolarctobacterium sp., assembly GCA_004558595.1. Classification (GTDB taxonomy): domain Bacteria; phylum Bacillota; class Negativicutes; order Acidaminococcales; family Acidaminococcaceae; genus Phascolarctobacterium_A. Next base: position 27,783 of record SFCN01000001.1, read on the forward strand.
TTCGTTTTCCACGACCATGCCGCGGGCGCCCCAGGCGCTAAGGCCTAGGCCGCTGCCCTTGCCCCTGCCGTGGAAGATAAGCTTTTCTTCCTTACCGCCGCTGAGCATATGGTAGCTGCGGAGCAGCTTATTCCAGACGGGCCGCTCCTCCTCCTTGACCTTGATGTCGATATCCTTGCTACCCACCTCAAAGCCATAGCGGTCCTCAATGGGCACCTTCAAGGTCTCCGGAGGCGGCGTGCCCGTCTCCACATCGAACAAGGCGCTCTTCAGGCCTATGATATCGGCCAGCTCCTCGCCAGTGATTTTCGCGGTGCCAGAGCTACCCGAAAGGATAACGTAGCGCACCCGCCCCGTGGCGGTGCGGTCATCATCAGGCTCATCCAAGGGAGACAAGCGCACGCTGTTTAGCTTGCCCACAGCGTAACCGCGTTGGGCAAGCTGGCCCTCTAAAAGAGCCGGAGTGGCACGGTGCTCCCACTTGTAGTCGGGGCTATCGCTATCATAATCTGTTACGGACTGCAGATAGGAGACCTTCCTCCCCCAAGCGCCACTAGCGGCTTCGGTAAGACCACCGCTGGACGAGGTAGTCACAGCCATAATGGGAAGGCCCTTGGCATCCACCAAATATTGCCCACGAGTTGAGGCAATAAGCTTTGTAATGCCAGCCTTCTCAATTCTAGCGCCCGTACCTAAGTAGGGCAGCTCCTTGTCAGTAGCTGCCACATCGAAATCACTACGCTGGCCCTGCTGGCGCCTATATAGCCCATAGGTGCGCGCAGCTACCGCTTGGGCTTTGATAGCCTCGTCCGGCCAGACTACCATAGTTTTGGCAGGAAGCACGCTGGCCACATAGTCTTCCATATCAACGTAGTTAACCAGAAGTAATTTATCCTGCCGAACCACAGCTCGAACAAAGCCCTTATAGGCTCGCTCATTAACCTTGGGAATGGCCTTGCCTGCCACAGGCTTAATATAGAGAGCGCTAGCGAAGGCTACTTGTTTGCCATTCTCAGAAGCAGCCTCCATAACCAGCTTATCATCTACGATATGCAAAAAATATTTACCCTTGGGTAAAACCGTGTCGCTCCCACCGCTCTGGATTTCAAACTCGCTCTCACAGGTGATCTCGGCTGTGGACTGACCCTGTACTAGGGCAACCCTAATAAGCTCCGCCGCCTCACTTTTGCCCAATCCAAAAGCACCATATAAGTAACCTAGGGCTATCAATAATGTAATGATAATCTTTTTTAACAAGCTCGTGGTCACCACCTTATTTCGTGTTGTTCACCATTTTTATATGCTTACTTACAACCACAAACTCACCCTTGGGTGGCTCGCCCTTAGGCTTCTTCACCACCTCATACCTATCCCTCTCGCTAAACACGCAGCCACAATATTGCTGCCTATACAAGCCTAGCTCTAAACTAATATCAACGCCCCGTTGATACCCACCGCGCCAGTCCTCATAAAAGAAGGGAATGCCAAACTCCGCTGCCGCAGCCTGAGCTTCACGCTTAATCAGCTCATGCTTTTGGTAGGGGCTTACTAGCAGGGTAGTACTAAAAGCGTCATAGCCGTGCTCCTTGGCAAATTGAGCCGCGTAGCGCAGACGTACTCGATAGCAATAGGCGCAGCGCACAGAGCCAATCTCGTACTCATGAAGCATACCACGCAGGCATTCTTCTAAGGGATAACTTTTATTGATAATTAAATCATATTCTTTTTTCTCACAAAACTCCCGCAGAGTACTCAAGCGCTGCTTAAACTCCTTATAGGGATGAATATTGGGATTAAAATAGAGAATGGAAAAGTCTACTCCGTCCCCTGTGAGCTTTTCTGTAGGGTAGCAGGCGCAGGGACCGCAGCAGGCGTGTAGTAATAACCTCATAGCCTCACCTATTTCTCCGGCATGGGCACGCCCAAATAACGATAAGCCTCGCGAGTTGCGCGACGTCCCCGGGGAGTGCGTTGCAGCATTCCCAGCTGAATCAGGTACGGCTCGATAACATCCTCAATGGTACCGGACTCCTCGCTGACGGCGGCCGCAATGGTTTCTATGCCCACGGGACCGCCTCCAAAGGTTTTCACAATCGTATTCAAAATACGACGGTCGTTACGATCCAGACCATAACGATCCACCTCTAGCTTGGCCAAGGCTTCATCCGCCAACTGGCGCGTAATGGTCTCCACCCCTAAAACCTGAGCGAAATCACGCACACGCTTAAGCAAGCGATTAGCGATACGGGGCGTACCACGACTGCGACGAGCGATCTCGTTAGCGCCCTCGCTATCAATCTTCACACCCAAAATATCCGCAGCTCTGGTAATAATGAACTGCAGCTCCTCGGGCTTATAAAACTCCAGACGGCATTGCACGCCGAAGCGGTCACGCAGAGGCGCTGCTATAGCGCCTAAGCGAGTAGTGGCGCCGATGAGCGTAAAATGCGGCAAATCCAAGCGCACGCTGCGGGCGGCAGGCCCCTTACCAATAATAATGTCTAGAGCAAAATCCTCCATGGCGGAATACAAAATTTCCTCCACGGTTTTGGAAAGACGATGGATCTCGTCAATAAAAAGCACGTCATTATCTCCTAAATTGGTGAGAATAGCTGCCAAATCACCCTGACGCTCGATGGCGGGACCGCTGGTCACGCGAATGTTCACGTTCAGCTCGTTGGCGATGATATTGGCCAAAGTAGTCTTGCCGAGGCCCGGAGGTCCAAAAAGCAGCACATGGTCCAGAGCCTCGTGGCGAGCAGCCGCAGCCTTGATAAACACTTGTAGGTTATCCTTGACCTGGCTTTGCCCGATATATTCATTTAAAAGCCGGGGACGCAGGCTGTATTGCCAGCCATCGGCCTCTTGCTCTGCTCCGGCAATAATTCTGTCATCGAATTCCATAAAATTCTCCTTACCTCTTCGCAAAAAGCATCAGCGCTTGTCTGAGCACTTCCTTGCCGCTAAGCTTATCAGCATCAGGTATCTGCTTCAGCACCGGCATAATCTCACTATTACTATAGCCCAAGGAAGCCAATGCTTCCATAGCCTCGGCCACAGCACCACTACCTCCGGCAGCAACGCTTTCGCCAAAATCGCTGCCAGCTTCCCCGGTAATAGGGCCAACCTTATCCTTCAATTCTAAAAGCATCCGCTCCGCTGTTTTTTTACCAATCCCCGGCAACTTAGTCAGCGTCTTCACATCACGACTCTGCACTGCCAAATAAAAAGCATCGGGCTTTATAGCGGACAGTATTCCCAAAGCCATCTTGGGACCGACGCCGCTAACTCCTAGGAGTAGCTCGAACAAAGCATAATACTCCTGACTTAAAAAGCCGTAGAGCAAAATCGCGTCCTCACGGACCGCCGTGTGCGTGTGCACCTTGACCTGAGCGCCCAAAGCCAATTGAGCCAGATGAGCCGCCGGCATAAACACACGATAGCCCACACCACCTGCAGTTTCAATAAGGCAAAAATCGGGGCCTAGATAACCCACGCTGCCCTTAATAGAGCCTATCATCTATCTTCCCTCCTGCCATCTGCGAGTGGAGGCCGTGTTGACGCCACAAATAGCCGCCGCCAAAGCATCCGCCGTATCGTCAGGCTTAATCTTCTCTCGAATGTTGAGCAAATGCATCACCATAAAAATCACCTGCTCCTTGGTAGCGCTGCCCGTGCCCACCACGCTCAGCTTAATCTGCATGGGAGTGAACTCCAGCACCGGCAGTCCATGATTGGCCGCCGCTAAAAGGGCCACTCCTCGCGCCTGGCCTACGGGAATAGCCGTGGTCACATTACGATTAAAGAACAGCTTTTCAATGCTCATGAAATCCGGATGAAAATGCTCTATGATATCGCACAAATCATCATAGATTTTTTTCAAGCGCAGCTCCGGCAGCATGTCCTTATCCGTCAAAATGGAGCCGTAGAACACAGGCCGCAGCCTGTTGCCCGTCATATCCACCAGACCATAGCCACAGATGGCTGTGCCCGGATCTATTCCTAAAACCAGCATAATCTTCCTCACAAAAACAGAAAGCAGACAAAACCTTGCCTGCTTTCCCGTAAATAATCTTATTCCTCGTCGTCGTCCGGCAAGTCAGCGTTGTGATAAACGTCCTGAACGTCGTCCAGATCCTCCAGCACGTCCAGCATCTTTTGCACTCTTTCGGCATCCTCTGCGGACAGCTCAGCCATGGTATCAGGAATCATGGTAATTTCAGCCATTTCTACCTCAATACCAGCCTCTGCCAAAGCTTTTTCAACATCATCAAAAGCATCCGGAGTGGTTACGATTTCAAAGCCTTCTTCTTCGTTTTTAATGTCTTCGGCGCCAGCTTCCAGAGCGATCATCATCAGATCGTCCTCTTCTACGCCGGTTTCCTTGCTAACTGCGAAAACGCCCTTTTGTTGGAACATGTAGCCTACGCAGCCGGTAGCGCCCAGATTGCCGCCGTATTTGCTGAATACATGACGTACATCAGCTGCAGTACGGTTGCGGTTGTCGGTCAGGCAGCTTACCATCATAGCTACGCCAGCAGGACCATAACCTTCATAGGTAATTTCTTCAAAGCTTTGGCCTTCCAGAGCGCCTGCGCCCTTTTGAATAGCGCGTTGGATGTTGTCCTTAGGAATATTATTAGCCTTAGCCTTGGAAAGAGCCAGCTTCAGCTTCATGTTACCGGTGGGATCGGAGCCACCCATGCGTACTGCAATAGTGATCTCGCGGGAGATTTTAGTAGTAATCTTGCCACGCAGCGCGTCTGCTTTGCCCTTTTTATGTTTAATGTTTGCCCATTTAGAATGTCCTGACATACTTTAATTCCTCCAAACTTGTAAATCAAAATTGATTTTTCCATCATTATGTAAAAAATTAACATTCACCATACTATTTTACCACATGAGCTAACTTTTTACAAGAATAATCCTCATTCAAATACCGCTTTAATGCTATCGTAATGCAGAAAAATTCCCTGTGCCGCCAGCTCCTTGATCTCATCTAAGGTAGCCAGCTTCCACTCCAGCACCTCAGCCTCCTGTACCTCGACAGAGCTAGGCTCGAAGTCCAAAGTAAAACGGTAGCAGTCCACAAAATAATTATCGCCCTCACCGGGATTTTCCCTGTGATAGGTTACAAGGGGCTCCCCAGGAACTGCAGATACATCCAAGCCTGTTTCCTCAAACACCTCACGATTCACCGCCTGACGAGAGCTTTCTCCGGCCATGCAAGCTCCTCCTGGCACCTCCCACCAACCAGCAGCCCAAGCCTTGGTCAGTACCCGACGGGTAATTAAATAACGTCCATCGGTATGCTGCACTACGCCAAGGACTGTCAAATGATATTCCCCGTCCTTTAAGCACCAATCGTTGCGCTTCATAGTGCGCCCAGTTAGCTGTTTATTACTATCATATATGTCCCAACGCTCCATTACATAACCTCCAAGCTACAAATCTCTCTAAATCACTACTTCATTCTGTTCACATAGAGCTAATCCTTTGGCTCATGTCTGTAAAAATACTTATCCATATACCAAAATATCAGTTTGAGGCCTATTGTCATGGCAAAGAAAATGCTGCCGCTATCATAATCAATATAGCCCAAGCGCAGGCTGTTCAGGCCCGTGATAAAAATCATATTCAGCCACAAAAAGCCGTAAAAAGCCAAAATCACCTGCACATACCACGGCGGCTTGATACGCTTGTTATTATCCTCAGGCAACATGGCCATTCCTCCACAAAATAAAAAAGCCACGCTTTCGCGCAGCCTTATTATTCTCTTATTAAGATAAGCGGGATCGAACCGCTGTTTTTTGTTTGTTTACATTGAATCAATAAAAAGGCCACGCCCTTTGGCGTGGCCGTAGCTTTCTTCTGGTGGAGATAAGGAGGCTCGAACTCCTGACCTCTTGAATGCCATTCAAGCGCTCTCCCAGCTGAGCTATACCCCCAAAAGACAATTATTATATTACAGGAAATATTATACTTTGTCAAGCACTTCCTGCATTCTTTTTACAAAGCCTAACGAAGCCTATTAAAGCTTACAGGCCTGCTTGCTCGCGCAGGGCAGCAGCCTTGTCGGTGTGCTCCCAGGGCAGGTCCACGTCGGTGCGACCAAAATGACCGTAAGCAGCGGTTTGCTTGTAGATGGGACGGAGCAGGTTCAGTTCGCGGATGATGCCGGTGGGGCTCAGAGCGAAGTTCTTACGTACCAGCTCTGCGATCTTCTCTTCATCAATCTTAGCAGTGCCAAAGGTTTCAACCAAAACAGAAACCGGTTGAGCTACGCCGATGGCATAAGCCAATTGGATTTCGCATTTATCTGCCAAGCCAGCGGCAACGATGTTTTTAGCAACGTAACGAGCGGCATAAGCGGCACTACGGTCCACCTTGGAGGGGTCCTTGCCAGAGAAAGCACCACCGCCATGACGAGCCATACCACCATAGGTGTCAACGATAATCTTGCGACCGGTCAGGCCGGCATCGCCTTGAGGACCGCCGATTACAAAGCGACCGGTGGGGTTAATATAGTATTTGGTGTTCTCGTCCAGCATTGCTGCAGGAACGATAGCCTTAACTACGTTTTCAATCAAATCCTTCTCAATTTGCTCGTGGGTAATTTCCGGAGCATGTTGGGAAGAAATAACGATGGCATCGATGCGCTCAGGCTTGCCATTTACGTATTCTACGGTTACTTGGGTCTTGCCATCAGGACGCAGGTAAGGAAGAGTGCCGTTCTTGCGTACTTCGGTCAAGCGCAGAGCCAGTTTATTAGCCAGATATGCAGGCATGGGCATGTAACTCTCGGTTTCATTGGTAGCATAACCGAACATCATGCCTTGGTCACCAGCGCCAGCCTCTTCCTCAGCGGCACGGCCTTCCTTAGCCTCTAAAGCCTTGTCAACGCCCATGGCGATATCGCTGGATTGCTCGTCGATAGAAATCAGCACGCCACAGGTATTGCCATCAAAGCCGTACTTAGCACGGTCGTAGCCAATGTCGATGACGGTTTTACGAGCGATGCGAGGAATATCCACATAGCAGTTGGTAGAAATTTCGCCAAAAATATGGATTTGGCCGGTGGTTACGATGGTTTCGCAGGCTACACGACCCTTAGGATCTTCCTTTAAAATGGCATCCAACACAGCATCGGAAATCTGGTCGGCAATTTTATCAGGATGGCCTTCAGTTACAGATTCAGAGGTAAATAATTTTCTCATAGTTCGTCTTATCTCCTTTCACAGACATACCTTAAACACGATAACAACAATGGATACGGAAGCTAAAACTACCTTTACACTCTAATGAGGAATAAAAAAGGCGTTCTCTACATGAGAACGCCGTAAATTGCTTTATAGCATCCTCATCTCACAGCTAAAGTGCTGCAGGACTTAGCACCGTTTTACGGACATCACTCCGCAATGGTTGCTGCGGCTTCACAGGGCCATTCCCTCCACCGCTCTTGATGAGTATTATTAATTTCACCTTGCACATTATAATACATTTTTCCGATTATAGCAATAGGCTTTAGCAAGATTTCACAAGATTTCCATGATTTTTTTGCTTTACAACCCTTTATTGCTTATCAAGATTTTGTACCAATACGCAATTATTTAATTTGTTTGACGCAGTTGACGAATTTTCAAGGCTTCATCCAAAATACAGTTGGCTACGTCCACCTTAGGCATTTGCTCCAAGGAACGCACCTCACCATTGGCAAAGAGGAATTTTACGATATTGGTATCCGCATTAAAGCCTGCGCCAGCAGCAGTTACGTCGTTGGCGACAATCATATCCAGATTCTTTTTCACTACCTTATCCCGGGCATTTTCCAGCAGGTTCTGAGTTTCTGCTGCGAAGCCCACCAGCACCTGATGAGTCTTCTGGGCGCCCAAGGTCTTCAAAATATCAGGATTTTTATCCATAACAACCGTCAAAGCATCGTCTGTCTTCTTCTTAATTTTTTGGTCAGCTACATCACGAGGACGATAGTCGGCCACAGCAGCAGCCTTGATCACAATATCAGCTGCCTCGTAGGCCTCCAAGCAGGCCTCAAGCATCTCGTTAGTAGTTTCTACCTTGATAGCCTTAACATTGGCCGGAATAGCCAAGGCAGAAGGACCGCTGACCAAGAGCACCTCAGCGCCACGCTCCGCCGCCATTTGCGCTACGGCATAGCCCATCTTACCGCTGGAACGATTGCCCACAAAGCGCACCGGGTCAATGGGCTCGCGGGTGCCTGCGGCAGTAACCAAAACCTTGAGACCACATAAATCCCCCTCACGCTTTGCGAAGAAGGCGCTCAAAAACTCCACAATCTCCTGGGGCTCAGGCAATCTGCCAGCACCGCTGGTGCCACAGGCCAGTTTGCCTACCGCCGGAGGCATCACAGTAACACCACGACCTTGGAGCTTGGCTAGATTTTCTTGGGTTGCAGCATTTTCGTACATACCGGTATTCATAGCCGGGCACACCACAATAGGAGCCTGCGCTGCCAACAAGGTAGTGCTTAAAAGGTCATCAGCCAAGCCATAGGCCATCTTGGCGATAATATTGGCCGTTGCCGGCGCTACTACAAAGGCATCGGCCCAGTTAGCCAAAGCAATATGCTCCACATTAAACTCTTGATTAGAGCTCCACATGGATACAGCCACTTGATTACCACTAATTTCCTTAAAAGTAAGCGGAGTCACGAATTGCTGCGCGTGCTCGGTCATTACCACACGCACCTGACAGCCCTGCTTGCGCAGTCGGCTTACCAAATCCACAGCCTTATACACGGCGATGCCGCCAGTAACCCCTAAAACAATCTTTTTACCCTTTAACAAGGCCTTGTCCTCCCGCTGAATCGCGTTTATTACGTTTATTTTTTATACGTTTTTAGTACGCTCGTAGGTAATCACATCATCAGCGATCTCCTTAAGCGCAGTGCTAACCTCTTTCTCAGGCGCATTTACTGCGGGCTTGGTCAGCTCGCGAGCTCTTTTAGCAGCCAAAATAACCAAGGTGTACTTGCTATCCACCTTTTCAGCCAAATAGTCAATAGAAGGATCTACCATGGACATATATCTTCACTCCTTTAGCTTCACTATAATCTATTATTTCGCTTCTTGCTTCGCTTTGCAAATTTCATCCACAATAAAATAAGTTCTTGCCACACGATAACGCTCCGCTTCCATAATGGTCAGCACCTTGTTGGCAGCCTTTGTCGCGATATCATTGACGATAATATAATCATATTTTGCAGCGTAGGTCAGCTCGCTGGCAGCGGAGGCCATGCGTCGCTTGATAACCTCCTCGCTATCAGTGCCACGCTTATAAATGCGAGCAGAAAGCTCATCCAGAGACGGGGGCACGATAAAGACGAAAACACCCTCGGGGAAGCGCTCCTTGATTTGCAGGGCACCCTGAATATCAATCTCCAGCAGCACATCATGCCCACTTTGCAAAAGGTCCATCACGTATTTACGCGGTGTGCCATAATAATTACCATAAACCTCTGCATATTCCAAAAGCTCTCCCTTAGCGATCATCTCCTGTACCTCGGGGACGGTCTTGAAGAAATAGCTTTTGCCATCCACCTCGCCTACACGGGGCTGACGGGTAGTTACAGAAATAGAATAACCTAAATCGGGCAGCTGCTCGCGCAGAATTTGACAAATTGTCCCCTTGCCGGCGCCAGAAGGTCCGGAAACCACCAGCAGTACCCCTTGGGGAGTTACATGCTCTTTTTCCACAGCCATATTCCTACTCCTCTTCCTCCACATCGGTGGCCATAAGACGATTAGCAACTGTTTCCGGCTGTACAGCGCTCAAAAGAATATGACCACTGTCAGTAACTACCACTGCTCTAGTTCTACGACCATAGGTGGCGTCAATGAGCAAGCCCCTGTCGCGGGCTTCCTGAATAATACGCTTAATGGGCGCGGATTCAGGACTAATAATGGCAATAATCCGATTAGCGGCCACTACATTGCCGAAACCGATATTAATAAGCTTAACATCCACGTTGCTACTCCTCTCTTATTCGATATTTTGAATTTGCTCGCGGATTTTTTCAATTTCCGCTTTAATTTCTACTACAATTTGGGCCAAGGTATAATCGTTAGCCTTGGAAGCTATAGTATTGGCTTCACGATTGAATTCCTGAATCAAAAAGTCCAGCTTACGACCTACGGGCTGGTCGGAAGCGATAATAGTCTTAAACTGCTTAATGTGGCTCTTCAAGCGCACAATCTCCTCAGTGATGCTGGTACGGTCAGCAAAAATCGCTACCTCCTGTAGCAGACGCTCCGGCTCCACCGTAATATTGTGATCCGCCAAAAGATTGTTTAAGCGTTCGCTAAGCTTAGCTTGATATTCATCCACTACCATGGGAGACCGCTCCTCAATTAAAGCCAGCTTTTGGGCAATTAAATCGGCGCGATAAATAAAGTCTCCATAGATATTGCCACCTTCGGTTTCACGCATAGCCACCAAATTTGTCAGAGCTTGGCGCACAGCCTGCTCCACCTTGGGCCAAACGCTTTCCACATCAAAGAAGCCTTCCTTCACATTGATAACGTCCTGACAACGGGAAATGTAGAGAATCTCTTGAGCTTGGTTGATACCTGCGTCACTAGCGCCAATGGCCTCGCCCACCTCCTGCAAAGCCCTGTGATAGGCAGCAGCCAAATTCTTATCCACCTTCAAGGTGCAGTTATCACTGGTGGTATAATCAGCGTTGATAAACACATCGATGCGACCGCGACTAACAGTTTTTAAGATTGTTTTACGAATGCGGTCCTCTAGGGGATTCAAAAAACGGGGCAAGCGAATCGCCACCTCGTTATAACGGTGGTTTACGGTTTTCATTTCCACGGTGATGGAAAAATCAGCGTCCTCGTACTCACCGCGACCAAAACCGGTCATACTCTTTAACACGAGCTTCCTCCCAACTCCAAAAAGGGTGTATTTTGAGTTTGCACAATAGATAAGCCATTTTCTTAGCTCTTATCTTGAAGAAATATTATACCATATTTTGCTCCTGATTTCAGCTTTTTTCTTGCATTTTAGGGATTTTTCTCAAAATATGGCCCATAAAAAGCTAATTATTCCTGCCAGCCCTTGCACAAATCGACCCAGCCTTGGCAGTTGGAGGAGTATTTTTCCAGCTCCTCAGGAGTCAATTCGATAGCGCTATTGGAGCTGCCACAGGCGGGAAAGAAGGTCGTAAAACGCTTCAAGGATTCATCAAGATAGACCTTTACGCCCTCATTAATGCCAAAGGAGCACACACCGCCGATGGCATGACCAATCATGGGCTCAACCTCATCAGCACTGAGCATTTTGGCCTTACAGCCAAAGAAATGCTTGTATTTAGCATTGTCTACCTTAGCATCACCGGCTGCGACAATCAGTACGCAGCTATTATCGTTGAGCTTGAAGGACAGAGTCTTCGCGATGCGGGCCGGCTCGCAGCCTGCGGCTTGGGCAGCTAGCTCTACGGTGGCGCTGCTAGTGGGGAATTCTATGATTCTATCATCTATGTTGAACTGACGCATATAAGCGCGTACTTTTTCAATGGACATGGGATTGGCCTCCTTCTTATTTATGTATTTTATCCATAAAGGACGAGCTTAGCTTTGCTGTAGATATGACCTAAGAGCTTGCTCGTCCGGAGTAGTGTAATAGGTCTTCTGGTTGGTAAAAATGACGAAGCCTGGCTTGGAGCCAGCGGGCTTCTTCACATAGCGACGTTCCACGCAATCCACGGGCACATTGCTGCTATGCCTAGCCTTGCTGAAATAAGCAGCCAGCTCTGCAGCTAGCAAAATATCCTCTTGGCTGGGCTCCGCAGCCTTCATGATAATGTGAGAGCCAGGAATATCCTTCGTGTGGAACCACAAATCTCGTGGAACTCCCAAGGTAAAGGTCACATAATCATTTTGCTTGTTGTTTTTACCAATATATAAATCCACGCCTTGGCGTAGCTTAATATGGAGAGGCTGCGATTTTTGCAGAGCGGTTTTTTTCTTTTTGCCAAACTCTTTTATAAGTCCTGCAGCTACCATCTCTTGGCGAATCTCTTCGATTTCATTCTTGCTCGTAGCGGTGAGCAAGGATGCATCCAGAGTAGCCAAATAAGCAAGCATGCTTTCCGTAGCTTGGATCTGCTGACGCACTTCACTTTGAGCACGCTTAAATTTATTATAACGCTTGTAATAAGCCTGTGCGTTTTCCGTTGGTGAAAGCACAGGATTCAACTTAATTTGCACGGGCTCACCATCGTAAATATTATAGAGCTCCACGTTGGTCTGACCCTTGCGCAGCTGGTAGATGTTGGCCATAAGAGTATCAGCCAGCATCCGCTGGCCTTCAGCATCCTCGGCATGGAGCAAATCCTCCTCTAAAGCTGCCAACTTTTTGGTGAGCTTAGCGCTTTCCGCTGTAACGAGCTTTTGTAGCTGTTCATGCTGTGGTAATTGGATGGGCGTAAGACTTACAGCGTAATTGATAGCGCTGTTGATATTGGCAAATTCTCTAACAGTTATCCCCTGCTCTAGCGCTGTTGGCGAAAGCGTTAGGATGGTTTTTACCTGATTGGTACGACTGATGAGGGCATACACAGGCTTGGGATCACTGCTTGCTAAGCTTTGCTGCAGCTGAGCCACGCTCTGGGTCAAGGCCTTAGCTTCGGCAGGCTCGAGACGTACAGTCTGGGGCAAAATATCTGCGGCGGCTAAGAGCTGAGTAGCCGTGGCCTTGCCCATGCCGGTGGTAGCGCTAACAAAGGCTTTCGCGAAATTGGCGCTAGGAATGCTGTTCGCTTCGCTGACTATGGTGGTCGGGTCTGCAGTCAAAAGATTGAGGCCCGTCTGCGGCGGGGGCGCCACGTACTCCTTTCCCGGCAGGATGGCCCGGTAGCTGCTCTGAGACGCGCCCACATGCTTCAAGCTATCGATAATTACATCTTCCTGTGTCAGAATCAAATTACTGTTCTTACCTGTGAGCTCACAAATAAGCTTCTTCGTAATAATCTTGCTGGATTGGCCCAGCATATCGATTTCCAGCGTAATAACGCGGTCCAGCCCACTTTGGTAAATCTTAGTGATACGCCCCTCCTCCAGATGCTTGCGGAGCAGCATACAAAAGCTAGGGGGAGTTTCCGGGTTTTCCGGTAGCTTTTCCGGAATGTAAAGGCAAGGTCTGCCACCGTTCATATCAGCTACTAAAGCGCTGGTGTCACGACTGCGACGGACTAAAAGCAGCACCGTTTGGGCATTGGGCATGTAAACTCTGTAGATTTTACTGCCCAACAGCTCATTATTTAGATTATCCGTAACTAGTTTTAGTGTTAATCCTTCAAGGTTCATGATAAGCGCTCCTGCTCTAGTTTAAATAAAAATATACCACTATCCATTATTGCGATAATCGCACGAATAGCCTCTTCATAACTGACGTCTTCCAGAAGTAATTTATCAGTCACCTGCTTATAATCACTTTCAAATGCCTTTTCTTGAACTAGCTTCCTTAAAACATCCTGTGGATTCACACCGGCTTTAGCAGAATAGCACACTGGTGATTTCATCCTATCTTTTCTAACTGCCACGACTAAATCCCTAAATTTATTATCCAGCTCAACCTTAGGTAACAGTTTATAAATATCATATATGTGTCTAGAATTTCTATTTTTCTTATCATCCAAATAATAATCACATATAGCAAAAACTTTATCCACTAAAGTTCTCTCTATATTCTGTACCTGCATCTGAAAGCCTGTTAAATGATACTGATCTTGTATAGGGCTATCTATTTTTGTTAGATACTCACCTATTATGCTAGCAACAGGCATGGAGGTAGTAGGAAAGGAAGTAGTCTTATATACGGTTTCGACAATAATTTCTGATACAGGTGCATTGATTAAATTGTTTATAGCTGATTGATAGCGAATAACATAACGATTGTAATTTCGTTTACTAAAAATATTATTGCTATTGCTAATATGCATCCCCAAGTCTATCGCAGCATTTTCTATTTCAGATTTAACGAGATACTTCTGTCCCTGTGTAATCTTGCAATTAGTCGTCAAATCTATATCTTCAGAAAAGCGATTGATAATCCTATAGCATTTTGATAAGGATGTACCACCCTTAAATACTAGAAAAGGCAATTTATTAGCCAAAGCTTTTAGAAGAAGCGTTATGTAATAATCCTTTTCTATAATCCATTCAGGAATCGCTGTTTCATGTGAAATTCTAGAAAGTAACTCGGAAAAATCACTTTTATTATCATGCATAAACACAATCCATCAACCCCATTTCATAGAGATTTTGGTAAATTCTTGAAGGATAATATTTAAAATAGGGCTTCAGCATGGCGAAGCTTAGTCCTACCGTTTGCATATAATTGAGTAATATTTGTCTTGTTTCAGCTACGGAGATTTCAAGATAAGTATTAATATCCTTAATCAAATCTAAAAACTGCAAGACCTTAGCGTTCTCAGTTGTAATCAATACTTTTGGCTTTCTCAAAATGATACCTATTTGCCCAAGTTTAGTCTCACGATAATCGCGTGTTGCTTTGTTACTCACAATTTCAATAACTGCCGCAGCTTGCGTAGTAAGTCCCAAGCTATTAGCTAGACCTATACCGCTTATATAACCTATGTACTCATCATTAGCCTTAAGGTACTTTTTTTCCACAATAGCATTACTATTTGGTGCAGCCTCTACTCCAAAAATCGTCATTTTCGGTAAATAATAAATGCCTTGGTCATAGCGTCGTATTTTGCCTGCGTCTGTCAACTTTTTGAGCTCTCTACGAATTGCTGCATCTGATTTACCACATGCTTTAAGTTCACTGGCCAAAATCACTTCATTAGGAACATAATTATTAATGATGTATTCATAAAGCATACCATTACCTCCTTGAACGTATTTGAAGCAAGCATCTTCACTTTTGTATTATAGACTATCTATTTATAAAAAGCAATGGTAACAAACGAAATTTTTTATCTTTTTAGGTGCAAAAGTCTTGCCAAAAGGCTTATTATATGGTAATATATATACCTGTCAGACACCTGACATTGGCCCGGTGGTTCAGTTGGTTAGAATGCCGCCCTGTCACGGCGGAGGTCGTGGGTTCGAGTCCCATCCGGGTCGCCAATGCGGAAATAGCTCAGTGGTAGAGCACCTCCTTGCCAAGGAGGGGGTCGCGAGTTCGAATCTCGTTTTCCGCTCCATAGGGGTATAGTTCAATGGTAGAGCACCGGTCTCCAAAACCGTCGATCTGGGTTCGAGTCCTAGTACCCCTGCCAAGATAGTTAGCCTGAGCGAAAGCTCGGGCTTTTCTTTTTCTATAGACCTAATAATAACAAAAACAGGATTTAGAACGCAGATATTGCACTAAATCCTGTTTTTTATTTTACAGCTCCCACTTTCCTAGAGCCAGCTTGTCTATCTTACCACTTTCATTGCGTGGTAAATGCTCCAGAAAGACGAATTGCTTGGGCAGCTCATAGTCCTCCAGGGTTTCCCTGAGCAGTTTCACCAGCTCCTGCTTCCTATAGCTCGCTGTGGTCGCTACATAGGCTACCAGAACGTCTGCGTCTCCCTCGTGTTTAGCAAGCACTGCCGCCTCGACTACACCAGGTAAATCCGTCAGCGCTGTAGTGACCTTTACGGAGCTTACCTTACGACCATTCACATTGCAAATATCGTCAGTGCGTCCTAAAAAGTGTAGCCAACCATTCTCGTCCACATAGCCCCTATCCTTTAAGGAGAAGGGCATCCCAATCTCCTCCACATGATAAGGAGTGTCGATAAAAATCTCCTCTTCATGAATGGTAATACCAACTCCCTTAAAGGGCCTGCCAATCACCGTTCTATCCTCGGTCATATCCTTATCCTTGATATAGGTGATATAATTGAGCTCGCTGGCTCCATAATAAAGGGTAATCTCCGTATTAGGAAATACAGCTAACAGCTTATCCGCCTCCTGCCGTCCCATGGTTTGGGAACCGCTAATGATGTAACGAACGCTCTCATTTGCCGCACTCATAAATTTTGGCAACAGCATGAGCTTGGAAGGAATCAAATATAAAGTATTGACATCATATTGATGCATGAGCTGCAGCCAGTGCTTAGGACGAAATTTTTCCGTAACAATCAAGGTTCCTCCTGCAGCTAATACGCCCATATAAATATTCAAATTCCCAGTGAAGGCTAAGCTGCCCTGACAAAAAATAATTGTCTGCTCATCCACGCCAAAAATGCGATTCTGCTCCGGAAAAAAGTCTGCCCAACTGTGGTAATCACGCCAAAGCAGCTTGCTTTTCCCGGTGCTGCCGCTAGTCATTACGCCCATGCAGGCACGCTCAGGAATATGGCCCAGCTCAAATTGTTGCTTCTTACTCAGTTCGGTGGCGATAATGGGCCTCATTGCCGTACCACTAAAGGCCACAAATTTTAGCAGCTGCTGGGCGATGGTATCCTCGTGAATAAAAACAGCCGGCTCATCCATAGTTGTCGAGGAACGGAGCTTCTTAGCCTCTGCTACCAGCTGACCGTAGGTGAAGCTGGCAGCATCGTCCACTAAAGCGAGCTTGTCCTGGGGTTGGGCCGCTAGCATTTCCAAATAATCTGTATAACTTCCGTATGCCATCCTACGCCTCCACCCTTTCTAACAACAGCGCAGTACCAATCCCTCCGGCTGCTGCTACGCTGGCGCAGCCTAAGCGGCCGTCGCAGCGCTTCAAGGCCTCCAACAAATGCAAGGTTATAATGGCGCCTGAGGCTCCATAGGGATGCCCATAAGCCAAGGCTCCGCCAAATGCGTTATATTTATCCACGCTTTTAGAAAAAGCACGCCCAAAAAGCACATCAATTACCGCAAAGGCTTCGTTAATCTCAAAATCATCTATATCGGCTTCCGTCAAATGGTGTTTAGCTAAAAGCTTCTCTAAGGCTGTCACGGCTGTACGGGGGCTTACCAAAGGGTCCCCACCGCAGGCCACGGATCCAAGAATTTTCGCTTGTGGCTGCAGCTTATGCTCCTGAGCATATTTTTCAGAGCACACAACCACGAAGGCAGCGCCATCATTAATTAGGCAGGAGTTGGCCGCCGTAATAAAATTGCCGTCCTCCAGAACCTTGGGCAAGCGATCCAACAATTTTTGGCTCATGCGAGGGCGTATGCCCTCGTCCTTGGTTGCGCCAAAGCAGGGCACGATAATCCCCTCTAGGCAGCCCTGCTTTTGTGCTTCCGCAGCCATACGATGGCTACGCAAAACCCACGCGTCCAGCTCAGCCTTGCTGACCTGTTCCCGCTGGCAGGCCAGCTCCGCTCCCTCCAGCATCACCGTTTCACGGTGAATACCCGGCATAAACTTAGCCACGCTGTACCAGCTATCGCCCCTGTAATCCGGATGATTGGGATTATAACCACGGCGCGGCTGAGTACTGCTGCTTTCAAAGCCTCCGGCTACGATGCAGTCCGCCTCGCCGCTGGCGATCTTAGCCGCGGCCACGGCAATGCTCTCTAGGCCACTACCGCATTGGACATCAATCGTAAAGGCCGGCACAGAAATATCAACCTCGGCCTCCAAGGCCATGAGTCTAGCGATATTGCCACCGGCGCCCACGCCGTTGCCGGCAATAATATAATCAGGCTTCTCGATTTCATATTTCTTTAAAACCTGCCGCAGCACCGCCGCACCCAGCTTTTCCGCCGGCACATGACGATACATACCATTGACCACGCCCACATAGCTGCGTAGTCCCCCTAAAAGATAGACCTTATCCATATTTCCCACCTTATAAGTATCCCCGCATCTGCACCGGACCACAGGCCAAGGTCAAACACGGGGAGCATTTACTATTATTTATTATCAAAAATACGATGAATAGGACCTGCCAAGAAGGCTGCGCCCAAGCATTTCACAATATCCAAGGGAATAAAGGGCAACACACCGGTCATGAAGGCCTTATCCCAGGGCATGCCAGTAACCAGCTTTAATTGGACGAAGCCAAAAAGGTAAATCAAGGGAATGCCCACTACACAGCCCAGCAGAGCATAACGCTTGAAATTATATTTTTCACCGCGAGTCGCCGCCAGGAACACTGCTGTAAACAGGAAGCCAATGATGTAACCGCCGGTTGGGCCAAAAAGCTTGCCCGGTCCTGCGGTACCACCAGTGAACACCGGCACACCTGCCAAGCCCACCAAAATATACACCAGCATGGTCATAAAGGCCTGCTTCGTGTTGAGCACATAACCCGTTAAATTAACAATCAATGTCTGCAATGCGATAGGAGACATGGAAAAGGGCAAGGGAATAATGATATAGGCTGACACGCAGTTCATGGCTACCATCAGCGCCATTTTCGTCATTTCCGCAGTCTTATTTATTGAATGATTATTTGTTGTCATAAGTAACACCAGCCTCGTTTATAATTTGATGGCGAAAACCTTAAAGCTTCCCACATATGCCGCCAGCTCCTGCTCGGCAGCATACACCGCTAGCTCATCACCTGCATAAACTGGAGCCAAAAAGCTAATACGCCAGTCCAGCTCAGTTAATCGCAAGGCCTGCTGTAGCCACGCCGCCATGCACAAGCCCGGAATCACAGGATGCTCACCCTGATGAATAATATTCTCATCCCCGGTGTAAGCCACATAATCCCGCACCTCCTGTACGGAAAAGACGTGCTTTACAAGCATCTTTCCGGTAGGAACCTCAGCAACCTTGGCCTTACTCCCTAGCTGTTGCTTGGGGAGCACCAGAAAGACTTTCAGCTCCTTCACTACCTGCTGCTGGTCGGTGCCCAGCACTTGGATGATGCATTTACGTTCCTTGGTTAATAATACTCGGTTTTCCAGCTCAGTAGCCTGCCCATGAATATGGGCCTCCACGCCGGCTAAAACCCAGCCACCAAAAAATTTACTATCACTATCCGCCAGTTTATGCGCAAGCTCTAACATTTTCTAACATCCTTTCATGTAGGATATTATAAAACAGCCCTGTTATTTAGTCAACCTTTTATGACAAATTAGTTAACATTAGTTTTTTGCCCTATTACTAACCATGCACGACAGAATTGCTGCCTTTCACATTTGGCAAATCATAAAACTAATACATAGGTTAAGGCTCCTAAAAGCGCCAATCCGGCAAAATTATAGTATAAAAATGTACGCAAATATGTACCGGCTTGGTAAGGATGCTCCGCCACAAAAAGCTTATAAGAAATCACGCTGGCCATGGAAGCGATTAAGGTACCTAAGCCACCGATATTCACGCCCAAGAGCAGAGCGTCGGCTTCAGAGGTCAATCCTGCTAGCAGCATGGCCGCGGGCACATTGCTGATAAACTGGCTGGCTATAGCTCCCGCTAAATAGGTACCAGCGGCAGTTCCCAGAAGGGACTGCTTTAAATAAATTGCTAAACTAGTTTGGCTAATATTGCCAATGAAAACAAAAAAGCCCACAAAGGTGACGAGCAGGCTATAATCAACCTCCCTCAGCAAACGTCTTTGGCTTGCCAGCACAAAGGCTAAAGTAATGCCCAAAGCCACAGCTTTGTCCAACCAATGCAGCACCGCCGCGATATTCAGGAACAAAAGTAGCAAAAGTAAGGCTGTTTGCAGCATATTAGGCTTGGCCAGCTCCGGCAGCTCCAGCACTAGTTTTTCATTGCGTCCACGCCAGATGAGTAAACCTAAATAGATAACGGACAAAATTCCCGGTATGGCCATCACGCTAAAGAAGCTGCTGGCTGTGTAATGGTAGTGAGCATAGAGAAAAAGATTCTGGGGATTTCCCGGAGGCGTCACCATGGAGCCCAAATTAGCAGCCAAGGTCTGCAAAATGATAACCCTCGCCACATCCCGTTGCAGCCTTTTACCGATAATCAAAGCTAAGGGCACAAAGGTGATGAGGGCCACGTCATTGGTGACGAACATGCTGGACACATAGGTCACGCCCACTAATGCCAGCACCACGCCGCGCCAACTAGCGCAGCGCTGCAACAGCTGACAGGCCACCCAATCCAAAAAGCTGACTCTTTTTAGTCCAGCCACCACCAGCATCAGGCTCAGCAGAATGCTGAGCACAGCAAAGTCGATATATTCTAGCTTTGGGCGTTCAAAAAAGCTGGAGCCCAGAGCTAGCAGCACTGCCACGCACAGCACCGTTTCTTGTTTAAAGTATTGTTTAAGCTTAGATAGCATTATCTTGCCTCATTGATAATTAATAAAATACGAGCTCTCCACTATAATTGGGGTGCCGCCAAAGCCAAGCCATGCACATCCCCTGATCCAGCTCTCCGCAACACCGAGGCGGCCTCCGCCATGGTGCTGCCGGTGGTATAAATATCGTCGCACAGCAGCACACGCTTGCCGGCTATGAGCCTCTGCGCCCCCGGACTCAGAGCGAAGCAGCCAGCTAGCTCGCTGCGCCGCTCCAAGGGAGCCAGCTCGAAGAGAGGCGCGGTGCTTCGCACACGCTCCAGTACACTGGCGCAGAATTCACCACCGCGCTGCTCTAGAAGCGGCGCAAAAATTTCCTCTGGCAGGTCGAAGCCCCGGCGCGCTCTGCGCTCCGGGCTGGTAGGAATGCAGGTAATTACATCATACTGCCCTAACCAACGTAGCTTGGCGGCCGGCATGGCTGCCTCTGCCTCTTCTCTCAAAAGCGGTAGCAAAGCAGTATTACCGTTAAACTTAATCTCATGCAAAGCATCTTTGATTATACCGTTATATTTATAGAGTAAAAGCACGCTTTTCAACACATCGCAGGCCTCTGGCTCCGCCTGCCCAGCCAAATATTCTTCACGGGGTTCATACTGCACATATTTTTGTAATATATAGCCCTTACGACATTCAGGACAGAGGTAAGCCGTGTCGATAACGTTACCGCAAACAGCGCAGCGCCGCGGAAAAATCAGCTCCCGCACCACCTGCGTATAATAGTTCGCTGCTCGCAAATATTCCTTGAGCATTAGAAAACCTCCATATCCTCCTGTAGCCTTTCCGCAAGCAGACTATGGCGACGCCGTGTTCTGTCGTTCTCCACTGCCGTCAGCACAGCTCGCTTGCTACCCACTACTAAAACCCTTTGCTTGGCCCTGGTAACTGCGGTGTAGAGCAAATTACGCTGCAGCATCACATAATGACTGGGTACCATCAGCAAAATCACATAGGGATACTCGCTACCCTGGGACTTATGGACGCTCATAGCATAGGCCAGCTGCAGTTCATCACACTCTCCCTGAGAATAGGAAACAAAATCACCCTCAGGACGCTCAGGATAGGCCACAGTCACCGTCTTACCTTCGATTTTATACACACGGCCAATGTCGCCGTTAAAAACATCCTTTTCGTAATTATTGCGAATCTGCATTACCTTATCCCCCACACGCAGCACGTTGCCGGGGATACTAACCTCGGCCTTGGTGGGGCTGGGAGGATTGATATACTGCTGTAATAATTTATTCAAATTTTGCACGCCGCAGGGACTTTTATGCATGGGGCTCAGCACCTGTACCCGACGCCAATCACCATCCCTAGTTAGCTCCGCATAGGTACGAGCCACAAAATCCGCTGCCGCAGGCTCATCTAAAAACTCCTGTAAGGCGAACTCGCTCTTAGGTCCGGGAATAAACTCCGGCATCTGCCCATGGTTAATTTTGTGAGCATTGCGCACGATGGGGCTTACCTCTGCCTGACGGAACACATTTTCCAAGCGCACCACAGGCATTTTGCCTGAGCGAATCATGTCCTGCAGCACCGAGCCCGCGCCTACAGAGGGCAATTGATCCACATCACCTACGAAAATCAAGCGACAGCCGCCCTTAACAGCCTTCAACAGATGATAGGTCAGATTAATATCCAGCATGGAGGCCTCGTCTATAATTATTGCCTCAGCATCCAAGGGATCCTCATCGTTTTTGCCAAAATAGAGCCCATCCCCACTGGGCTGGAACTCTAATAGTCGATGCACCGTCAGCGCCGGATGCCCTGCAGAATCCGCCAAGCGTCTGGCCGCTCTGCCCGTGGGCGCAGCCAAAAGAATGCGACATCCTGCCTTTTCTAGCACATTCAAAACACCCTTGACAACTGTGGTTTTACCTGTTCCGGGACCGCCTGTGAGCACAAAAACGCCGTGCTCAAGGCTAGTATAAATGGCCTGCCTTTGGGCATCGGCCAACCTAATGCCGGCCTCCCTCTCCCATGCGGCTATCACATCATCAGCGTTAACACGGGTAATGGGCTTGGCCTGATCCCGCAAATACAACAAACGCCGAGCCGTTTGCACCTCGGCTCGATAGAGATATTCGGGATAAATGAAGCGCACACCCCCGACCTCTTCCAGGCGCAGCCTATCCTTTTGTAGCAGCTCGTTAAAAACAAGCTGCACAGCTTCTTGATCCACCACTAAAACACGGGCTGTTTCTCGCACCAAAAGCTCCTCCGGTACACATGTATGACCAGCGCCCGCAGCTGAAACCAGAGCATAGCTGATGCCCGCCATAAGGCGTTCAGGGCAATCGTGCTCCATGCCCATGGCCATAGCGATTCTGTCCGCTGTTTTAAAGCCAATGCCATCGATATCATGGGCTAGGCTGTAAGGATTTTCCTTCAAGCGAGTAATGGCTGTGTTACCATACACAGCCTGCAGCTTGGCGGCATAACCACTGGATACGCCATTGGATTCTAAGAAAAGCATCAGCTCCCTCAGCCCGGACAGCTCCTGATAAGCTTCACCAATAGCTACGGCCTTTTTCGCGCTGATACCCTTTACTTTAGCCAAACGCTCAGGATATTGCTCCAACACCAGCAAAGTATCCGTGCCAAACATTTCCACAATCCGCGCCGCCGTAACCGCACCCACCCCCGGTAAAGCTCCTGAGGCCAAAAAGCGCTCCATGCCCGCAGCTGAGGTGGGCTGCATAACCTGCAGGGAAGCAGCGTTAAACTGCTGGCCAAAGCGGGCATGCTCAACCCATTCACCCTCCAAGCTCACCTGCTCACCTAAATAGGGGGCTGGTCCACGGTAAACCACAGTAAATTTACCCAAAGCTTTATTTTCTATTCGCAGTACACTGTACATACCATCATCGCTTTGAAAGACGATGTCGGACACAATGCCCTCCTGCTTTTCCATAGCTTCACCACCAATAATATCTCTTCCATAACTGATAAAACAAGCGTTTTTTCATATTATAACACGAAAAAATGCTTTCGTGGAGCATTTAGCTTTACAGGCTTTATTTTTTTAGCTATAATATATTATAAGCGAGCCTCCAAGCTAAAGCAGAGCAGACGAGGGCCGCTATTTGCTTATTTTATTTTTAGGGGTGTAAACGTGAAACAAAAAGCTTTTCTTGGCAAATTAATTGCTATTGATATGTATAATTGTGGTATGGAGGAAATCACCGCTTCCACCGTAGCGGAAGAATTATTGCGCAAGGGCTGCGAAGAATTCGCTATGCATTGCCAGCAAATCGTCTGCTACCAGGAGGAGGGAGCTAAGGAGTATTCCCTCTTTGCCATTTGCCAGCAAGGCCATGTAACCTTGCACATTTATCCGGAAATGGGCTTTATGACAGCAGATATATTCAGCTGCTGCAATGACGCTGATCCAGCCAGCTTGGCTCGCTACCTGCGTGAAGCCTATGATGCCGATAAATCTAAGATTACCCTCTTAGACCGTGGCGATTTCGGCAGCAAAAACGATATGAAGCCTACCCACCGCTCCAAAATCAAATTGATTCGCCGCACCAAAAATGTTACCAGTAGTATGGGCAGCAAGCTGAAAAAGATGATGATGAAGCCCCGCTCCATATAACGCTCCTTTCCAAGCTCAAAAGGCTGCCACTTTGGCAGCTTTTTTCTATGCTGCTTTGATAGTACTTCCCCATTGAAGGAGGTTAATTGAATGAAGTATCTTATGTGGGATATTGACGGCACCCTCATCCTCACCGGTGGTGCCGGCAAGGATGCCATGATTAATGTTATTAAGGATTATTATTTTCTCGATGCCTTTGACTTTACCAGCTCCCTAGCTGGTCGCACGGATTCGGATATCATAAAATCCGTGGTCACTAGGCTCAGAGGTCGCTGTAGCAGCGCTGAAGCCGCAGGCCTTTTAATTCGTTATCATATGGAGCTGCCCAAGCAGCTGCCCCTGCACAAGGGTAGAGTCCTGAAAAACGTGGAAAAAACGCTGGCTTATTTTGCTCAGCCAGGCAGTAAATACCTAAACTGCCTGCTCACGGGCAATACTCGTACAGGTTCTCAAGAAAAGCTGGCCTATTACGGCTTGGACAAGTATTTTTCCTTTGATCACAGCGTTTTCGGTGAGGTCAGCGAAAAGCGTGAGGAGCTGGCACGCATTGCTTTTTCACGCTTCTTTCTCATGCATAACCAAATCTTTTCCCCGGAGCAGATGCTTTTTATAGGTGATACGCCTAATGATGTGAAATGCGCTCACTCCATTGGCGCTCGCTGCCTTGTAGTGTTGGATGGCTCTGGCTACAAGCGAGAGAATTTTGAAGCTTGCCAGCCTTGGAAAATACTTGACCACCTTCCTGATGAGCCTCAGGAACTGGAAAAGCTCTTTGATGAAGCTTAGTCTGAAAGCTGGTGTATTATGAAGATTTTATGTAAAATATTTGCCTTGAGCATCATCTGCTCCATGGTGCTGCTCTTACAGCCTCTTGCAGCTCAGGCCTATAGCAATGCTGATTTGGCAGCGGTAGAAAAGGGAGCTAGCTGCCCCGGCGGTGATTTATCCGGAGCGGATTTGTCTGGCTATAATTTATCAGGACGGGACTTCGCTGGTACGGACTTTACGGAGGCGCGGCTTGATGGTACTAATCTAGACAAGGCCCAGCTCCACAATGCTGTTTTTCGAAATGCCATCCTGCATCGTAGCCGTTTGCGTGATGCGGATTTAACTGATGCTGATTTGAGCTATGTACAGGCCGCGGATGCCGATTTTACCAATGCCAAAATGGACAGGGCCCAGCTCTTTCGCAGCCAGCTGCCGGGCAGCAAGCTGCTCAACGTAAGTCTGCAATACGCTCAAATTCAGGAAGCAGTTCTGGACAATATTCAGGGTGATTATGCTGACTTTAGTCATGCCAGTCTCCCCTATAGCTGGCTACGCTCTGCCAATCTGCCCAATGCTTGTTTCTACGGTGCAAACATGTATAGCACTCACATGGCTAAGGCCGACCTGACCCATGCTGACCTACGCAGCGCCAAGCTGGGCCATAGCGATTTGCAGCAAGCCAAGCTCAGCAGAGCCCTCCTAGATAGAGCTGTCTTAGAATATGCCGACCTGCGAGGCGCAGAATTGGAATATACTCAATTTGGCACTGCCTTCAAGGACCATGCAAAATTTGATAAATAATTACTAAAACAATACCTTAATTGCTTTAAGAAAAGCTTATCCGCAAAATATTACCTACGCCACCAGTTCTGGTGGCGTTTTTATTTTGCTGCTATTACTACACAGCTCAGGTCTAGCCTTGCGGCAACAATCCCTAAGCCATCCCCCTTGATTTCGATGCTCTTTATGCCGATTCGCTGCTTTTCCACCTGCTTCAGCCAGTGTATCACCGCAAAATATTCACCTGCTAGCTCCAGCTTAAGCTGTACCTTGCTCATGCCGAGGGCCGCTTCCTTGGCTGCGGGCTGCTTTCCTTTTTCCTCAGTGATAATTTGCATGTTCTTTATTTCCACTCGCTGCTTAACAGCCCAAAGCTGCAGCTGCTTGGACAGCTGATTTATTTCACCGAGCTGCTGCACCTTTTGCTTTAAATGTACTAATTCCTTGAATTTACCTGCTTCATAAGCCTGGTAATCAGCGTGCTGGTTGGCAAATCGAGCTATTCGCTCCAATCTATCCTTTTGCTGCTGCCGTTGCTGCCAAATGCCCTGTAGCTTCATGTAGCTGGGCACTACCATTTGCGTCATGGTCAAGCCCAGCACCGCTACGCTCATACATAGCAAGGCTGCATTACCAATCCCTTTTCCCCGAACGTCTAGGCTGAAGGCTTTTTTATGCTCCTTAATTCCCATTATCTTTAACTCCTAAGCTAAAGCTCAACCGCTGCCCATGCTGCTGGCTGTTCAACAAGCGCACCTGAGTCAGCTTCGGGTCCTGCTCTAAATTCTCCAGCAGCCTATGCAAGGCCTCCGGCCCATAGCAGGACCCTTCCAGCTGCCATTCCTTGCTTTTTCCTTCTCCTCGTAGTAGCTCCAGCCAGCAGCCCGCGCTCATCCTTTGCCCTATTCTCTGTACAGTACTACTCATGCGGCTAGCGTTCTCTTGCATTCTTTTATCCATACTGTGATAACGCTGCAAATCCGCTTCCAGCCTTTGGCTGCGCTCCATTCTTTGCTGCCATAGCGTATACTGTCCTATTTCTTGATTAATACTCTTCAGGCTCCAGCTAGCCAAATAACAGCTAGCCTGTCCTACCACATAAAGGACTACGCTTAAGGCCAAGCAGGCCTTGCAAAATTTTTTTGGGTACTCAGAATTAAGTAGCTGCTCAGCTTTACCCTGCCAAGAAACACCTACCCCATGTAAGCTCCAATTTTGCAAGCCGTAGCCCTTATACCATGCCTGCTGCACCCTTTCCTTCTTGATGCCCACGAGAATTCCCCGAAGCTTAAGATGCAGCTCCATGGTCATGTCCCTAGCAAGCTGCGCTTGCTGGGTCGGCCATGCCCACAGCTGCACCTGCAGCTTACCTTCCTCCACCTCAGATGCGGCGAAGGCAGTGTTATAGGTGCCCTCCTCCCAAGGAACCAGCTGCTGCGCCTCCCAAGGGATGGCCTGCAGCAGCTGCTTCTCTTGGAGCAAGGGCAGCTCCAGCTGCTCGCTAAACACCAGCTGCTCCTCTAAAAGCATAATTGTGTCCACCATCTCCGGCACTCTCGCCCAGATGAACACATCTAGCAACACCTCTTTGACCTGCTGCCACCAGCTCTCCTCCCCCTCCTGCCAAGCCTGGGGTAAAGCCTTTTCCTTTTGCCATAAGCAGCAATCCCTTTGCCAGCAGCTGACCTGCACATTCGTGCTACTTACTTCAAGCACCACCAGCTGCTTTTGTTTGCGACCTTCCCTTTGCCATTGCTTGCGTAGGTTACGCCAAGCACTAATGTATTTTTCCTGACCGTCCGCTTTTCTCTGATTTAACATAAAACTTCCTCCTTCCATACTTTCATAAGAGCTTTTTCTTGCAAATTTTTTTCTGAAAGCCCAAAAAACTCCACAAAAATTTACAATTCAATCCGTGCTTTTTAAGCATCTTTTACCAATTTCCCATGAACTTCCCGTACCACGCCAGAATTTCATTTCCATACATATAGCAAGCGAAGCCGCTCAAAGCCAAACAGGGCCCGAAGGGTAGCTCCTTTTTCGCGTCCTTTTTTTGCAGCAAAATGATGCTTCCACCTATGACTGCACCACTAACAAAGGCCAATAGCAGGCAGGCCAAGCCCTTCTCTACGCCCAGCCACAGGCCTAAAACAGCGGCTAGCTTAACATCGCCCTCGCCCATGCCGCCTCGGCTAGCATAGTAAACAAGCAGCATGAGCCCAAGGAGCAGGAAACAGCCTAGCCAAGCCTCCATGAGCTGACCCGTGCTCCACCCTCGCCACAGTCCTAGCAAAGCTAAGCAGCAATTAGTGCTATCGTAAAGCAAAAGAAAACGCACATCCGTATAGCTATGATAGGCTAAGCCAAGCAGTAAGCCTAAGCCATATAAGTCCATAAGCATAAACTCCTTTACCATTTAGAAAATAGCTCCAAACAAAAAGGCTCCTGTACTACAAATCGCAATACAGGAGCCTTAAGCTCACACTATTATCTTGTTAGCTATAGTATAAACCACCACAGCAAATCTGTCAATAGTTTTTAGAAAATTCTTATTTGATTACCAATTCAAATCTTCAGCCTCTTGGCGACCACGACCGGTGAGAGCGTCCAGCATAATGCGTTGCTCAATTTGAGCAGCCAGCTTCTTGGTAAACTTCACGGTATCGGGGTTTACAGACATGCTGTCGATGCCGCTCTTAATCAGGAATTCGCAGAATTCAGGATATACGCTGGGAGCTTGACCGCAGATGGATACGGTCTTACCGCCCTTGTGAGCAACCTCGATCAGGTGACGGATAGCACGGCGTACTGCCAGATTACGCTCGTCATAGATATGGGATACGGTGTCGTTATCACGGTCGCAGCCCAGTACCAACATGGTCAAATCGTTAGAGCCAATGGAATAGCCGTCAACATAGTTGTTGAATTGGTCTGCCAAAATAATGTTGGAGGGGATTTCAGCCATCAGCCAAACCTTAAAGTCCTTGCCACGGCGTAGACCGCAGTCAGCCATAATAGCTACAACCTTTTCGCATTCCTCTACATTGCGGCAGAAGGGAATCATGACATTCAGGTTCTTCAGGCCGAACTCTTCGCGTACCTTGCGTACAGCCAAGCATTCCAGCTTGAAGGCTTCGATATATTTAGGATCATAGTAACGGGAAGCGCCGCGCCAGCCCAGCAGAGCAGAGGGTTCATAGGGCTCGAATTCGTCGCCACCCTTCAAATCGCGATATTCGCTGGATTTAAAGTCGGAGAAGCGTAGGGTAACCGGTCTGGGAGCCATAGCTTGGCAAACTTGGCGGATGCCCTCAGCCAATTGGTCCACAACCTTTTCCGGTTGACCAATCTTAATCAAATACAGGGGATGCTCATGGATATAGGTAGTCCAGATGAACTCTTCACGCATCAGGCCGATACCATCGCAGGGCAGAGTGCTGTATTTTTCTGCCAACTCAGGGTCACCCAGGTTCATGTAAATCTTGGTGCCGGTGGGCGGGAAATATTCTGCAGCAGCGACAACTTGTTGAGCAGGTTGTTCAGCCTTGGGCTCTTCGATGATGCCTTCATAAACAACGCCATGGGTAGCATCAATAGTTACATCAATGCCATCAGGAATAGTAGTGGTAGCAGCTTCGCCACGGCTCTTGGTGCCAACAATACAGGGAATGCCCAGCTCGCGAGATACGATGGAAGCGTGGCAGGTCATGCCGCCGCTATCGGTTACGATGGCTTTCGCCTTCTTCATAGCCGGTACCCAGTCAGGAGCGGTCATTTCGGTTACCAGGATTTCGCCTTCCTTAAACTCGTCAATGCGGGAAGGATCCAGAATTACGTGTACGCGGCCAGCCACATTACCAGGGCTAGCAGGCAAGCCTTTTACAATTACTTTGCGGTCAGTAGTCACTTTTTTCTCCTCTTTCGGTGCGCCACCATTTTCTTTATTGCGACGGCTCCATACGGTTTCCGGGCGAGCTTGCAGGATGTAAACCTTGTTGTCGCGCTCGTCAACGCCCCACTCCATGTCCATGTAGCAGCCATAGTGAGCTTCGATTTTCTTAGCGCATTCAGCCAATTCCTTGATTTGAGCGTCGGTAAGCTTTTGCTCGTTTTGCTCGTCCAAGGGAACGATTACTTCTTCGCAATCGCCGGTCGCCTTGCGTACCAGCTTAATATCTTGAGCGTTAACATTTTTCTCAATGATTTCGCCAGTTGCTTTATTAATAGTATAGTTATCAGGAGTTACAGTGCCTTGTACTACATATTCGCCCAAACCCCAAGCGCCTTCGATAAGAATGTTCTTGTCGTCGCCGGTAGCAACGTTAACGGTGAACATAACGCCTGCAGCCTTGGAGAATACCATCATTTGCACGGCAGCGGAGAGAGCTACGTCCAGATGGTCAAAGCCTTGTTTTTCACGATAGTAAACAGCGCGGTCAGTAAAGCAGGATGCATAGCATTCCTTAACCTTGGCTACGATAGTAGCAGCCCCTTTAACGTTCAGATAAGTATCCTGTTGACCAGCGAAGGAAGCGTCCGGCAGGTCCTCAGCGGTAGCGCTGGAGCGAACAGCCACGAAGGGATCGGCTTGGCCAACCTTTTTGCCCAGCTCTTCATAAGCCTCTGCAATCAATTGTTGCAGGTCGGCAGGCATTTCCTTGTCCATGATAGCTTGGCGAATTTTAGCGCACACCTCACGCAGCTGAGCGCTATTGTCGACATCCAAACCTGCAATCAATTCTTTGATTTCATCATACAGGCCGGTGTTTTCAAAGAAATATCTGTAAGCACAGGCGGTGGTTGCAAAACCGTAGGGCACGGGAACATCCACATGGGAGGTCAATTCACCCAAAGAGGATGACTTGCCGCCAGCAATAGCCACGTCTTTTCTTTCCAGTTGGTCGAACCACAGCAAAAATGCTTTGTCTTTTTCCATTTTTCTTAGCTCCTTTTTCAATATGCTATACTTAATTTCTGGAGAACTCTTCAATTTAGTGTATACTATATCATATTTGCGGAGCATATTCAAGTCTCTTAACACAAATTTTACAAATTTTTCTTTTCTCTTTCGCATTTGACAAAACTCGGGACCACGCTTATAATGTTAGACGAGAAAGGATGGAATTATGTACAATTTTACTTATATCTATGAAACTAATTTGCCCTTGTTTTTCGATGACGGCCATGGCGATTACAATCGCAGCTATGACAGGGGCTATGATGATTTTGACTATGCGGATTATTCCACGGACCATCGTGATAATAACTTCCGCAACTATGAGAAGAAGCGCCGCAAAACCAATAAAGAAATCATTGAGGATATGCTGAAGCGCTGGGATTAAGGTTAATTGTTAGAAAAAATAGAAGGACAGCCGTTAAGCTGTCCTTTTTATTTTGCTGATAAACCAATTACCAGTTCATGTATTGTCTTTTGTAAAGTTGGATGTACTATCTCCGGCGCTATTTCAGCCAGCGGCAACAAAACAAAATCACGATTTTGCATATCTGGATGCGGAAGAATAAGTTCAGGTGTATTCATCACCACATCCTCATACAATAGCAAATCAAGGTCAATATTGCGCTCGCCCCAATGACGCACACGCACCCTACCCATCTCTTGCTCTATCTCCAGCAATGTATGCAAAAGCTCCAAAGGTTCTAGTCTAGTGCGCACCTCGCACACACCATTCAAAAACTGCGGCTGGTCCGTGACGCCATAGGGCTCCGTGCAAATGAAAGTAGAGACCTTCACGACCTCCACCCCATGCTCCTTTAAAAGCACCAAAGCGTGCCGCAAATTTCCTTCCTTATCACCCAAATTACTGCCCAGGGCCACATAAGCAGTATGAATACTATCATTAAATTGCATTTCCTTCTACCCTTACAAACATAATAACTTAGCAAGCGAAAAGCGTATACCTGAGAAGTGGCGGAGGCAAGAATGCGACCACGATAGTATCACGATGAATAACCGAAATAATATCGCAGCGGAAAGGCTCGCATGTCCGCGAAGCGCCTCGTCACGCTAAAGGAGGTTTTTCTCTTGACGGATTAAGCGCTCTATGTGGACATTGTATCAAGCATTCGCAGGCCGGAGCACTTCTCAGGTATACCTTTGAGCGAAAACTACTTATGTAATATACCTTCCAGCATTCTAATCGCCCTAACATTAGGCAAAACATCGTGCACACGCACCAGCTGCGCCCCCGCGTACACAGCCTGTAAGCTAGTGGCGATAGTCCCCTCTAAACGCTCCTCCGCTGGCACCCCACCCAGCACCGCACCAATGGTGCTCTTGCGGGACGCCGCCAGCAGCACCGGGTAACCAAAGCTGGTCAAAACGTGCAAATCACGCATTAAACGCAGATTTTGCTCCACATTTTTAGCAAAGCCAATGCCCGGGTCTAAGATAATCTTATCCTTGCCCACGCCCTGCTCACGCAGGAGCTGGGCCCGCTCAGCCAAATATACCGCAACCTCCTGAACCACATCCTGGTATTGGCAATTCTGCTGCATATTCTTGGGCGTCCCTCGCATATGCATAAGGATAATCGGCGCCTTAGTACGCACTGCCACCTCCAACATACGCTCATCAGCCTCCATCGCGCTGATATCATTGATAATATCCGCGCCGGCGTTAATAGCTGCCTCAGCCGTGTCGGCTCTATATGTATCCACTGAAAGCACAGCCTCAGGATAAGCCTTACGCAAAGCCTCAAGCACCGGCAGCACACGCCGCCGCTCCTCGTCCCCGTCCACGCTATCGCTACCAGGACGAGTGGACTCGCCACCGATATCCAGAATTTGCGCCCCCTGCTCCAGCATGAGCCCTGCGCGATTAAGAACATCGTCCAGCTCCGGCACGCGGCTGCCTGCGTAGAAGGAATCCGGCGTAATATTTAAAATGCCCATAACGCACATCTTATCATAGGTCAAAACACGACCATCGGCCAGAGTCGTTTGCAGCAGCGGCTTTTGCAAAGCCGCCGCTATCGCAGCCCCTAATTCCTGAGCTACCTGCTTCAGTCCGAAATATTGCATCAGCTCCAGCTTTTTGAGCAGCAGCTTGTACTGCTTAAGCGTACCTAAAAGCAGCACATCCACATACTTATCACTATTGACGATGCAGCCCGTGGGCACCACAGCATCCCCACCGGCCGCCAGCATCTCCTGCTTTAAAATATTAGCTGCCGGAGTACGTACTCCTAGCAGCTTATAGGGAATAATTTGCGCCTTATGAGCGAAAATAGGCAGACTGCCGGGATGAGCGCCAATGCTAGCCATAGCCTCCCCTAGCAGCTCTTGATTAATCTTCAATAACATTTTCGTCACTCTTTTCTACTACGGCAAAGGCGTTGTGATTATGAATACTCTCCACGCTTTCTACCTCAGCGCGATACCAAGTAATGCGCTGATCCGCCTCTAAACGCAGAGCAATCTCCCGCACTGCATCCTCCACAAAGCGAGGATTCTCATAGGCATGCTCTGTAACATATTTTTCGTCCGGACGCTTCAAAAGCCCATACACAGGCGCGCTAGCCGCCGCATCAGCAAGCTCCGCCAGCTCCTCAAGCCACACCAGCTCATTGGCTTCTATCTCAATTTTGGCCCAAGCCCTTTGATTATGAGCCCCATAATCGCTGATTTCCTTGGAGCAGGGACACAGGGTCTGCATGGGCACTACGGCCTTAATCTTTAGCTTAAAGCTATCGCCCTTTTCCGCCTTATACACGCAATCGATATCCATGGGAGCGGTCATACCGCTAACCGGTGCAGTTTTCGTAATGAAATAGGGGAATTCCAGCTGCAAAAAGGCCTTTTCAGCCTGCAAATGCTCCTTCAGCTTATCCAAAATCCCTTCAATTTCCCCAAGACCCACAGGACCCAGCTGGCGCATACACTCCACAAAACGGCTCATATGGGTACCACGCATGTCGTGAGGCAAATCCACAGCCAAAAGCACCCGAGCCACGCTATGTTGGGTGCCCCGCTCCCGATCTCGCAGCTCGATGGGCCAGCGCAAATCCTTAATTCCCACATGCTTCAAGGGAATACGACGCAAATCCTTTTCACTCTGTACGTCCTTCAACTCACTCACCTCGATATACGCAGCCACTGGTGCGTGTTTCCCAAACCTCCACCTCATACAAATGGTAGTGGTCACTCTCTAGTAGCTTTTCCAGCTTCCGCCACACCCATACGCTGATGTTTTCAGCAGAGGGCACGGGTAGCACATCGTTTAAGCAAGCATGATCCAGATGCGCCAGCACCTCCTGCTTGACCAAATTCTTCAGCTTAATAAAATCAATAACCATACCCTCGTGGTCAGGCGTACCTTCCACCTTCACCACCAGCTTATAGGTATGTCCGTGCAAATGCTCGCACTTGCCATTGTAAGCCGGCAAATAATGAGCCGCATCGAAATCAAACTCTTTAATAATAATCATTTATATTCCCCTCCATACAGCGTTAGCCCGGCAAAATTATCCACCTGACGCAACGCTTCATAGGCCACAATGGCCACAGAATTGGATAAATTCAGAGAGCGAGCTTCCTCAATCATGGGTATGCGCACGCAGGAGTCCGCATATTCCAGACGCAGCTTTTCCGGAAGGCCCGCTGTTTCCTTACCAAAAATCAAAAGGCTGTCCGCATCATACTTTACATCGGCGTAGGATTTATGAGCCTTAGTGGTCAAGAGAAATTTGGAATTATCCTTATACTTTTCTAAAACCTCGTATACGCTGTCATAATAATGAATATCCACTAAATGCCAATAATCCAATCCGGCACGCTTTAAATATTTATCCTCCACAGAAAAGCCCAGTGGCCGGACCAAATGCAAATGACAGCCGGTGGCGGCGCATAAGCGAGCGATATTGCCTGTATTTCCTGGAATTTCAGGTTCAACCAATACTATATGCATTATTTTTTCTCCTTTAAAACTTCCTCAACACGCTGACGCATGCTTTTCTTCTTTTGCTCTTTTTTAGTGTCTTTTTTCTTATCAGACTCTAGCTTTTTATCCTTTTTCTTCTCTAAGCCGCCGGGCATAGCCAACATTTTTTGATAAGTGGCCATGATTTTTTCGCAATAAAGAGAACCCATGGCCCAGGTACCGTTGAGACCGTACCAAGTATCCACCATACCTCGTTCCATGCGAATATTATGAGCCAGCTCATAACGAGGATCCACAATGGCTGTTTTGGGACGCTTCTTTTGAGTATAAGCCAAAAGGTGTTGGATGTGTGCACGCACGCCCAGCTCCGGTGTTTTGAAGGTCGCGCCCTTCACACCGCCGCCCGTAGTGCCCAAGCCACAGAAATTATTTTGGTTGTGGTGCACGTCACCGCCATAGGCGTAGGTACCAGTTTCGACTAAAGATTGGGCCAGAGCCAAATCGGGGCGCACGCCTTCGCGCTCGGCCTCCTGCCAATATAAGTCCACCAGTTTCTCCACACTGCAGGCCAAGCGCACCTTAGGATTATTTTGCTTAATCAAGGCCACAGCCTGCTTCTTGCTAGCCTCGGCCTCCCCAAAAATACTGATACTCTTATAGTCAGCAGGCAGCTCCGTGCCTAAAAAATAGCTCTTGCCATCCTTTTCTACCAGCATACTGCTTTGAGCATTCTGCTTCGTGGCAGTTTTAGCTGTGGCTTTAGGAACAGTCTTAGAACCACTCTTGGGATTAATCTTAATAATCTTTGGACTAGTACTTACCACATATTTTTTACTTGGGGGAGTAATCTTTTTCACAGCTGCCTCAGTCAAGCTGGCACTTACCAATACGCCCAACGCCAGACCTAGAGCAGTCATAGCTTTATAATTCATGCATGCAGCTCCATTCCGTGTTCAACACAATCTATAGCTACAATTTTACCCCATAACCCAAGTTCTTGTAAAGTTTTTCCCACTATTCTTCTAGATAATTCACAAAGACGTATTTTTCTAGTATAATAGGAAGTAAGAAAAGGACGGACAGCTTGCCGTCAGCAAAAGGAGGAACGCTTATGACCGCTAAATTCCATTACATTAACCATGCTTGCTTTGTAGTCGCTAAAAACGACTCTGCCATTATTTTCGACCCCTATTTGGATGGTAATCCTGAAGGCTTAACCGCTGACGATATTAAGGTAGATTACATTTTCATCAGCCATGCCCATTTCGACCATCTGGGTAGCGCCTTTGAAATCGCTAAAAAATGCGATGCTACCATTATTACCACTGCAGAAATTGCCGGTATGGCCGGTGAAGCCGGCTGTAAGGCTCACGCTATGCATCTTGGCGGCACCTATATGTTCCCCTTCGGCAAGGTACGCGTAACTCTAGCCTTCCATGGCTCCGGCGTGGCCGGCGGCCACGCCTGTGGCTTCGTAGTCGATTTTTACGGCACCAAACTGTACTTCGCCGGTGACACTGCTCTCTTCAGCGACATGCAGCTGCTGCCCAAGCTGGATCCCTTTGACTATGCTGTACTGCCCATCGGTGGCAACTTCACCATGGATCCCAAGGATGCTGCCATTGCCGCCGACTTCTTAAAAGCTCCCACCGTTATCCCCATCCATTACAACACTTGGCCTCCCATCGCTCAGGACGTAAATGCTTACAAGGCCGACGTAGAAGCTACCACCTCTAGCAAGGTTTTAATCGTTAAACCCGGCGAGGTTGTGGATTTAGCTTAAGCTTGTAACATAGCATAACACGAAAAGACTAAAAGCTTAAACCAATTACAAACATAAGGTATGAAAAAGGGCGTCGCCTCCGCGACGCCCTAATTTTTTACTCATTAAGCTATAGCGTATAAATGCTTATGCTCCGATAATAGGTCTGCCCTCCATGGTATTGACGATTTTCGACAGCTCCCATTTTATAGTCTCCTCAGGATGCTCCACATTACCAATTTCCCGAACATTGCGTTCCCTGAGCTTCTTCTTCAGCAGCTTATCCCCATCCTTTTTATAGACGAATAAGTCAGCGCAGGCAGAGGTCTTCACATAGGTATCAGCATTATCCCTGAAAATACCACTGTTAACGATGTACTCGTCCAGCTCGTAAATACGAGCTACAACCAGCACATCCACCTTGCTCTTTTCTGCCAAGGCCTTTAGGCTGGCCTGATCAAGCTTAGCACCGGTACGCACTGCGTCGCTTACCAGCTCCTGAGGCGCTCCCCCATCGATGATCTGGTAATACGGAAAATGATAAGCCCATTTCACTACCTGTCTCCAGGTCTTGTAAACAGACCCGTTTACATCCCCATCCTGGTCGATTACTACAAAGCCCACCGGACGCTCAGGAAATTCTGCTCGCGCCTCCTGAGGCAACACGGTTACCGCCATAGCCAGCACCATCAATAAACAGCCCAAAAAATGCATTAGCTTTTTCATATTCTTACCACCTTTCATAACAGAGTCGCTCTGTTCCTAAGTAAAAACTACTCAAGCCAAAAAGCAAAGGGGCTTAAGCTTTAGCAAAACAAATTATCTTCTCAAGCGCTCCACCGCACCGCGCACGATAGCGATTTGGTACTGCAAGGCTTGGTCATAAAGCTCCTTGGGCACAATGGCTTCGCCCTCCGTGCGCTTGGCTACCACGCCGCACACGGCGCCCGCTTTAATGCCCAAGGCTTGACAAGTCACAAATAGAGCCGAGGTTTCCATTTCATAGTTCAAAGCTCCCAGGCGCCGCCATTGAGCCATGGTCCCTTGAAAAGCCAGAGGCACATAGCCCGTGAAGCTATCATAACGCTCCTGACCGGGCCAAAAGGTGTCGCTAGACACCGCAATGCCCACATGATAGGGAGCGCCGCAGCTTTTGGCAGCCTCGATAAGGGCTCCCGTCACCGTAAAGCTAGCCACAGCGGGAAAGTTCCCAGGCGCGTAGTGATGAGAAGTGCCATCTAAGCGCACGGACGCCTTATTAATGATCACCTCGCCAGGATTAATATGCTCTTGAATGGTGCCGGTGGTACCCACGCGAATCACTTGCGTGATCCCCATGCGTGCCAATTCCTCCAAACAAATAGCCACAGAGGGACCGCCCATGCCTGTGGAGCATACTAGCACGGGCTGCCCACTGATGTGTGTCAGCCAGCTTGTATATTCACGATGGCAGGCGATGAAGCTGGGCTCCGTGCCCAGCTGCCTTGCCAAAGGCTCCACCCTGCCCGGGTCCCCGGGCAGCACTGCTATGGTAGCGCCAGCGAGAGCCTCCTTAGCAAAGCCCACATGGTACAAAACCTCATTTTCACTTGCGTAATGCTTTTCCATCGGAGTCGCCTCCTTATTTATCCTCGCTTAGTTCCAAGTCCACATAAGCCGCCGGCATGCCCGTAAAAGTAGGCTCAATACCCATATAGTCGGCAATAGTGCGCCCAATATCCGCAAAAGTAGTCATGGGCTCCAGCTGCGCTTTTTTCACATCAGCGCCGCTAAAGAGCACAGGAATCTTCTCACGAGTGTGGTCCGTGCCGGTCCAGGACGGATCATTACCGTGGTCCGCCGTAATCAGCAGCAAATCATCTTCATTGAGTAAAGAAGTAATTTCCGGCAAACGGCTATCAAAATACTCCAAAGCTTCGCCATAGCCCTGAATATCTCGACGATGGCCGTAGCTAGAATCAAAATCTACGAAATTAGTAAAGACGATGGATTTATCTGGTGCGTTCTTAACAGCCTCAATAGTAGCGTCCACCAGCTTATCCAAGCCACCGGCGGCATAATGCTTAGTAATACCCCGATGAGCGAATATATCAGCAATCTTTCCCACAGCATACACGCTACCCCCTGCAGCCACCATTTTATCCAAAAGGGTAGCTTCCGGAGCCGGCACGGCGTAGTCGTGCCGGTTGGTAGTGCGGCTAAAATCCGCTGCACAGCTTCCCACAAAGGGACGAGCGATAACACGGGCGATATTATAGGGCTGCACTAGCTTGTAGGCCAGCTTGCACAAATCGTAGAGACGCTCTAGGCCGAAGGCTTCCTCGTGGGCTGCAATCTGCAGCACACTATCCGCAGAAGTATAGATAATGGGCTTGCCAGTCGCAACATGCTCCTCGCCCAGCTCCTTGATTATCTCCGTTCCGGAGGCGTGGCATTCGCCCAGAACCCCCGGCAAATTACCTTCCTGAATGAGCTTTTGCACCAGCTCCTTAGGGAAGCACTGAGGTTTGTTGGGGAAATAGCCCCAATCAAAATCCACCGGCACCCCTGCGATTTCCCAATGTCCGCTCAGGGTATCCTTGCCCCGGCTTACCTCTTGGGCATAGGTATAAGCGCCTATGCTGTGCTCGGCGCCCAAGGAAGCAGGCAAGGCACAGCCCCTGCTCAGCTCAGACGCCTTGGCCAGCCCACGGGCTGCCAAATTAGGCAGATGCAGGGGCATTGCCTTGCCTGCTGCGTCCTTGCGATTTTCGGCAAACCATGCGCAAATATGCCCTAGGGTATCGGCTCCCTTATCGCCATATTTCTCAGCATCGTGGGCATAGCCAATACCGAAAGAATCCATTAATAGTATAATTGTTCTAGACATAGTATCACCTACCTGTCTTTTTAAAAGCCTAAGTTTTCTCCTACCAAAACAATTTTAATTCTTTCCTTTACTCTGCTAATTCTAGTAATAACCACTTGGCAGCAGATAGAATCAGGGGACATGCAGTCAGCGCAGGTGCCCAGCTTAGCACAGGGTGTACCCAGTCCTGCAAAGCGAGCAGCATTTATAGGAGCAGCTACGTGGCGTGCTCTATCAATAGCGCCCTCCAGAGTGCCGGCCACCTTATTCATGCCCACAATCATCACAACCTGCTTGGGTCCAAAAATCATAGCAGCCACGCGATTGCCATTGCCGTCTATATTTACCAGCTGGCCATCCTTACTAATAGCATTGCTGCTCATAAGGTAGGTATCGCACAAAAGGGCGTTACGCATCAGCTCCTGCTTTTCTTCAGGAGTTTCAGCGATTTCCCGATCAATCACAGGATTACGCTTTTTAATAGCGTCCAACAGGCCTACTTCCTTGATAGAAACGCTACCGCCCCATGCTACCACATCGGTCTCAGGAATCAGCTCCAATGCCTTAGCCACTGCCTCCTCCTTAGTAGCACAATAATAAGCAGCCATGCCACGCTTATTCAAATTCTTAATCAAAGTCTCGCCTAAAATTTTATTGCGCAATACTTCTGCTTGCTCCATTATTCTAGCCTCACTTTTATGGGTAACTACAAGTTACCGAAAAGAATGTTCACTTTTATGTTGCCCCTCGAAAATGCGATGGGAAATAAATCTTTGTCAGTTATTAATTACTCTACATCCCCAATGGCAACTTCGTCTACGCCATCCTGCTCAGCCAAATATACCTCGATTGCTTCTTTATGAGAGGTAGGTACGTTTTTGCCGGCGAAATCGGCACGAATGGGCAGCTCTCTATGACCACGGTCAATTAGAACAGCCAGCTGAATAGCCTTGGGGCGACCCATGTCAATAATAGCGTCCAGAGCGCAGCGAATAGTACGACCGGTGTACAGCACATCATCCACCAAAATTACAGTTTTGCCATCCACGTCAAAATCGATTTCGGTGCCGTGGCACACGGGGTTGTAAGCCAAGGTGGACAGATCATCACGATAGAGAGTGATGTCCAGCATCCCCACGGGCAGCTCCACCTTTTCAATCTCTTTAATAGCCGCAGCCAAACGCTCTGCGATGGGCACGCCACGAGTACGAATACCAACCAACACTACATTATCCACGCCTTTATTTCTTTCAATAATTTCATGAGCGATACGTACGATGGCGCGACGCATAGCATCCGCGTCCATAATCACATTTTTCTTAACAAAAGTACTCATAATATAGTCACCTCTAACCTTAAATTTTGCTTATTAATTTATTAAAGCTCCTAGGAGCCAAAATCTAATTAAATTGTCCCAAGTGTAAACGAGTAATAATTTTCTGCATATCCTCCGGCAAGGACGCCTCAAACCGCATGCGCTCACCGGTGCGAGGATGGGTAAATTCTAGAGTCTGAGAATGCAGGGCCTGACCCTTAATGGCGAAGGTAGTTTTCATAGGCGAATACTTAGGGTCCCCCACCAAGGGATAACCTAGGTACTCCATATGTACACGAATTTGGTGAGTACGCCCGGTGCGCAGCTTACAACGCACCAAAGTGTATTTGCCAAAGCGCTCCACAACCTCGTAATCAGTAATAGCCTCTCGGCCATTCTCCTTGACCACCGCCATCTTTTTGCGGTCCACCTTATCCCGTGCAATTTGGGTTTCAATGGTTCCGCTGTCAGTCTTAATATTTCCTCGTACCACAGCCAGATAGGTGCGACGAGCTGTTTTGGCCTGAATCTGCTGGGACAAGGATAAATGAGCCTCATCGTTTTTCGCGCAGATCATAATGCCGCTGGTATCCTTATCAAGACGATGCACGATGCCGGGACGAATAACCCCGTTAATACCGGATAAATTCTTGCAGTGATACAGTAGCGCGTTGACCAAGGTACCGCTGTAATTTCCTGCCGCGGGATGGACCACCATACCCCGGGCCTTGTTGACCACAATCACATCTTCATCCTCATAAATTATATCCAGAGGAATATTTTCCGGCTGAGCGTCCAAGGGCTGGGGCTCCGGCAGGGTAACCACAATCTCGTCCCCGGCCCTCAGCTTATAATTAGCCTTTAAAACCTTGGCGCCCTTCACTGCACGACCATCCTCCAAGAGCCTTTGCATATTGGAGCGGGTAATGTCCAAAAGTAGCGCCAAGCCCACATCGGCCCGCTGCCCCGCCTGCTCCTCAGCGATAATCAAGCGTTCTTGTTCTCCTGCCATTCCTTCAGTAATATGCTCCATATAATACAACCCACTCCTACACAAATAGCAATATCGGCCACATTGAACACAGGCCAAATGCGAAAATCAAAAAAGTCGATGACTAAGCCCTGACGAGCTCTATCAATCAAATTGCCCACAGCTCCGCCACCGAAAAGAGCTGCTCCATAGGTGCACCAGGGTCCATATTCGGCAATCTCCCGGCGCATATACCAAATCCCGGTCATAACCGCCAAGGCGATGAGCACGAAGAGCCATCTACTGCCCTCCAGCATACCAAAGGCCGCGCCCGGGTTCAAAATATAGGTCCAATGAAAAATGTTTTCAATAACAGGCACACTTTCCCCCACATAAAAATGCGCCACCACATAGAGCTTGGTCAGCTGGTCCAAAA
Organism: Phascolarctobacterium sp.; assembly: GCA_004558595.1. GTDB lineage: Bacteria > Bacillota > Negativicutes > Acidaminococcales > Acidaminococcaceae > Phascolarctobacterium_A. The sequence continues at coordinate 69,384 of SFCN01000001.1, forward strand.
CAACCACAGCCAAAGCCACTAGCAAATAAACCATGTAACACTCCTGCGCTGGTCGTACCAGCATTTTTTAGATATTTATACGAATATATTATACCATACTCTTAGTATAAAAATACAGACTTCACGAAAACTTAATAAAAAACCCTCCACCTTTTTACAGATGGAGGATTCATGAACTACACTAATATTAGTACAGCAGCTTGTTAGCGATAACCAAACGTTGAATTTGGTTAGTGCCTTCGTAGATTTGCATGATCTTAGCGTCACGCATCATCTTCTCAACGGGGTATTCCTTGGTGTAGCCATAGCCACCCATTACTTGGACAGCATCAGTGGTAACCTGCATAGCCACGTCAGCAGCATAGCATTTTGCCATAGCGGCTTCCTTGGAGAATTCCATGCCTTGATCACGCATCCAGCAAGCCTTTTGAACCAGCAAGCGAGCAGTTTCAACCTTCATAGCCATATCAGCCAGCATTGCTTGTACCATTTGGAAGGAAGCGATGGGTTGACCGAATTGACGGCGCTCCTTAGCATATTTCACAGCGCAGTCCAGAGCGGCTTGAGCGATACCAACGGATACAGCGCCAACAAAGGGACGAGCGCTGTCCAGAGTATTCATAGCGATGCGGAAGCCTTCACCCTCGCGGCCTACGCGATAGGATTCGGGAATAACGACATCCTGCAGTACCAGCTCGCAGGTATTGGAGGGACGAATGCCCATCTTGTTCTCTTTCTTGCCAACGCTGAAGCCCGGAGTATCCTTGGGAACGATGAAGGCGGTCAAGCCACGGATGCCGCCGGTTTTACGGGTGTTAGCGAATACCAGGAAAATCTCTGCCAAGCCACCATTGGTGATGAACATTTTGGTACCGTTCAGAGTATAGGTGCCATCTTCCTTATTCTTTTCAGCGCGAGTGGAAACGCCGCCAGCGTCGCTGCCAGCGCCGGGCTCGGTCAAAGCGAAGGCAGCCAAACCACCATTGTTCAGCACGTCGCAGTACATTTTCTTTTGCTCATCGGTACCAGCAAGCAGCACGGGCACAGTAGCCAGGCTGTTCGCAGCCAAGGAGGTAGCGACACCGGCGCAGCCCTTGCCCAGCTCTTCATAAATAGTAGCGATAGCGATGCTGTCCAGACCAGGGCCATCCAGCTCTTCCGGTACGATTACATTGAGTAAGCCCATTTCGTTGGCCTTTTCCATGAGGCCATCACGCCAATGGTTTTGTTCGTCCATTTCAGCGGCGTAGGGAGTAATTTCCTTTTCAACGAACTCCCGCACCATTTCCTGTAGTTCTAATTGTTCCTCGTTTAATGCAAAATCCATCATGTCCTCCTTAATTAACTTGCGTGCTCTCCGCAGTCTTCTCCCTTACCAAATCAACCCTTGAGTCACCACTTGGCGGGTATTTCTTCAAAGCGTCCCACGATAAACATGGTTGTCAGAATCGTGGCCATCAGCCTATCCTCATCATCATACATTTCAGCCTCGATTACCATGGTTGTATGTCCATGATGGCGGACCCTACTCCTAACGTAGACCCGACCCGCGCTATGCACATTCCTGATAAAGTTCATGCTGAAATTCAGCGTGGCTACTGCTGCGCCCACACTGGCACCGGTAACTCCCAAAACGGAATCAGCCAGCGCTGTAAAAACACCACCATGGCAAATACCACGATGATTAAAATGCTTTTGTGGGTCAATATCTATACTTACCACTGCCCCACCGCAGGTTATTTCATCAATATGCACACCAAAATTGTTCATAAAGGAATTATAACCATACATTTTGCGAATATAGGCAGGAACATCTTTTACCTGTTCCACCAAAGCCATCGCCTTCTTTCCAACGGACGCAAATACTTATGTCATTATATCTCCGTTATTTTACCACAATTTTGCAATTAACTCAAGATTTTTATGCAAAAAAAGGGCCGAAAGGAAAGCTATTTTCTTTCCCTTCGGCCTATTGCTGTTAAAAAATCACTTTAAGTGACTAATTAGTCAATAATGTTTTGTTTATAATCATGATAAAGAGCCTTCAGCTCCTCCATTACAGCGCACATTTCAATCTTCAAATTGGAGGCTGCGTCGTAATCTCCGGCAGCTATCGCACGACGAATACTAGTAAAGAGGCTCTTTTCTTCAAAGGAATCCTTGGCCAAGCGTGCACGCAGCACTTGAATCTTATGCCACAGCGCCAGATCGCAGTCCGTGGAGCTTTCAGGGCTGTGTAGCTTCTTCATATCGACCACAGCTTGGTAGTATTCGGGAATCAGGCGGGTCAAAAGTTCCGTAGTCCAACGAATTAAAGCGCCCTGACGGAAGGATTCGATATATTCCTTGCGCAGGATATTGCCCTGAGTCAGCACTGCCACCTTCTCGGGATATTGGTCGAAGGCCTTCAGGTTTTCCCAGACAGTCGCGGGAGGCTCGCCAAAGAGCTTGCTGCGCTCCTCCGCAGTGAAGTCCTCGAAGACATCCTCTTCGGTGCGGTATTGACGGTCCTTTTCTAAATAGAAGCCCTCTTCACCGGCAGCCTTGGAGATTTCCTTTTCTAGAGCAGCCAAATCCTTGCCGGATTCCACACAGGCCTTGATGCCGTCTAGGCAGGACAGATAGAAAGCGGCGATAGCGATGTAAGTATTGGTATAGGGGTTAGGAGAACGCATCTCGATGCGAGTAGCCTTCGGATTATCCAAGTCACGGATCAGTCCGGCCAGAATGGTTCTGTTCCGGGACGGATTATCAGGGCTCATGCCAAGGCTGGTAACAATGCAAACCGGCGCTTCAAAGCCGGGTTTCAGACGGTTCAAGGAGTCGATGGTGCAGGAAATAAAGGGATTGGTCACCTCGTAGTTTTTCAGGAGGCCCATCAAAGCGCCATAGCCAATAGCGGACAGGAATTCCTTGTGCATATCCTTAGGAGAGAACAGGTTGACGATTTTGCCGTTCTTCAGCTTAGCCGCCATGCCCACATGGGTATGCTCGCCACTGCCTGCTACGCCCGGAATAGGCTTAGCCTGGAAGGAAACCTCGAGGCCATTCATACGGAATACTTCCTTAACGATGATGCGAGCCAAAATCTCGTTATCGCCGGTCTGTACGCCGCTGGCGAACTTCCAGTCCACCTCCAGCTGCTCCATAACGTGAGTCATGTGACCGGAGCCATCGATTTGACCCTTAACGCCGCCACATTCCTTATGTCCCATTTCCGGCTCCAAGCCGTACAGATCCAGAATCTCCACGGTTTGCTCTAGGGCAGTGCGCACGTTGCCACGGGTACGCTGCCAATATTGCTCCTGCATCATTTGAGAGGAGCTCAGCGCTTCAATGGGAGCGTCCTCGCGAGGAGATTTTACCCAAAACTCCAGCTCGGTAGCGCTGGTAAAGATCAGTTTTTCAATATCATTAGCATTGATATGCTCCAGGCCAGGAATCACCGGATGCTTTTTGAAGAGCTCCATGATCTCGCCTTCCACATAATCAAGGGTATTCTTTAAAATAGAACGGGAGTCGACGAAATTACCATTATGCAGCAAATAGCAGGGAATGCGCAGGGTACCGATCATTCTGCCGTTTGCAGCATCAAAATGCTCGTAGTTATAATCTACAAACCAATTTACAGTTTTATCCACAACCATGTCCACGCGAGCATTGTTCAAGGTGGCAATGCCGGTGAGTACAACGGAGGAGCCGTCGGTTTGAGCAGCGCTGCCCTCCAGGAAGCTCTCCATATCCTCTAAGAAAATCTTCATGGGGATTTTTTCATCGGTATCGTTGCCAGCGAAATCAACGCCCATCAAGGAAACGAATTTAACCTCCGGATGCAGGGACAGCAAAGCACGTAAATCCTGCTCGTTTTGTTGTTCAGGTTTAATTACATACAATAATTCCTTATTATTCATGATTGTGCGCAGCCTAGGGCTGCTCTCCTTTCTCAATACTCCCTAAATAACGACAGAAAAAACAAAAAGACCTTTTCAAGCAGGGCCCACTTCACCCCATCTTAAAAAAGTCCTCGTTGACTGTACAGAGTAATTATATCAAGTAAAGCTGGCTTTGTCCAGCTTTTTGTGGGGAGGAAAGATTCATATAGCCGTCTTAAAGCGCAATGTTTAAGCATCCAAGCCTATAAATTTAACACACATACTTCGCCTAACTAGTAGGTATTTAGATATTTATTAGGAGCTTATGCCCTGCTCCTTGAGAAAGCTAAGCCACTGATTTTGGGTTAGCATAAAATCTACTTTGTCCAAGTTTTGGGCTCGGTGGATGCGCTGTAACATGAGGCATCCCTTTAAAGCAAGCAAATAGGCCTTGGACGCATGCTTTGGTTCTCCTTCTCCATTGCTGGGCAATGCGAAAAAGACGCAGCCAATTTGATTGGCATAGCCCGCTAAGCCCACTACCTTGGGCGCTAGCTGGTAGCCATTGAGCAGTCCTCCCGGCTCTTTAGGCTCGCGCTTTTTAAGCGCTAGATAGTTTAGCTTATGCGCCAAATTAAGCGCAAACTGCATATAGAGCTTGGGCGCACGCACCCTGTCTCGCTTATTTTTGCTCAAGTCCTCTAGCACTACGATTGCATCGTATTTTAAGATGAGTTTACTGAGCTCGCTTACCAGCGCAGCCATGTAGCCCAAGCGAAGGTTCTTGATTTTTTCCATTTGCAGCCAGTTTCTTTGGGCCTCAATCCGTTCTTCTTCACGCAGCGCCAGGGCTTGATAATAATTATAGCTATTGAATTCGTTATAAACCTTTTGGTAGACAATTTTTCCATCAGGGCTCACTATAACGACCTCGGCCAAATTGTCGCCGCCTAAATACACGCCAATGCTGTTCACTTGCTTAGCCTTGAGCAGCGCTCGCATATCCTTGTTAAAGCTATAGTCGTTCCCTGTGCAGCGATAGTTAATGGCTATAGGGAAATGGGCAAGCATTTGCTCCTGCGTATAGCGTTTATCCTTGATAATATCTTGGGCCGCTTTTTTCCATTTTACCTTGCCTTGATCCATGAGCAGAGCCGCTTCTGGCAATAGTTCCTTGGTTTTACCATTTAAGTATTGGCTGATATTACGCACTATCTCGGCAGGCAGTGGATTATGATCGTGATCTAGTTTGTTAACGATAACACTGCCCTGCTTATGGCTTACCATAGCAGGCGCTGAAGCAGGACGGTAGTACACTTCTACGCCGCCTAAAAGCTTCAAGATGCGTTCTTCTTTATTTATCTCATTGAACAAGGCGCGCCACAGCTGGGTTTGCTCGTCCTCTACCTCTGGATTTAAGGAGCTTTTAATAAAATCCTTATTTTCTAGACGAAAAAGGAATAAATCCCCTGCTTCCACCAGATCTTCAACACTGGCTTCAGCGATTTTTTGCCAACGTAGTCCATAGGTAAATTCGTTCACATGGGTAATAAATTCTGTCCAAGATTCATAATCAAGGGTTTCTCTCAGCTTGGACATATCAAAGAAGCTAAAGTCCTTGTAGGCTTTAATAAAGCGTTTAGCTAGGTCTATGCGCTGGGCGAGCGCCGCTTTATACCCTGCCTCATCCCCTGTTTTGGTCAAATATTGTTTCAGATAGGGAACATTCTCAGGCTCACGCTCTCGCAGCTTCCCATTTTGCACATAGTATTTTTGCTCGAAATCTGCTCTTGTAACCATTAAGGCTGCGCTAAATTGCTCCCCATCCAAAACTACTTCACTGGCGCCGTCCACAAATTTTTGCAAGATCATTTTGGAAAATACCACGGCCGGCATGCCCTTGATGAAGTCAAAGGCTTTATAGACCATTTTTTCGTATTAAGGTTGCTGAGGCTTATGCTTGGCAGCCAAGCTTTCAAAGTCTATTTGCGCTCCCTGTCTTCTCACACCCAAATAGAACTCCTCTTGCCTCTTTAAGATGGTCACTAGATAGGCCGATTCTTTATTTACGTCCCAGCCCTTGCCAAAGGCAGCGCAGTCAAAAAACATTCTGATTTTGTCCTGTTTATAGGGCTTGCGGGTCAGGTAGTTCCGCGCTTTGGCGTATAGCTCGGGGACACTGGCCAGCACCTCTCAGGCTTCAGAGCAAGCAAGGGACAAGTTGGGCTGCTGAGTCTCTTTACGCAGTACTTGTTTGATAAAGCGCCGTAGAGCTAGTACTGACGTCAGATATTCCTTAATTGATACGATGCTAGCTGCCTCTTGCTCTTTAAAGATGAGAGCTTGAGTAGCAGTTTTAACAGTCTCTTGCTTAGCTGCATACTCTTGCCAAAGCTCTGCTTCGCATTGGCTAAAGGCTTGCTCCACGGAGGCTAGCAACTGTGCTAGCTCCCCTTGAAGTCGCTCTACTGCTGCTTGCATCTCTGCATATTCGCTAAACTCCTCAGTCTTGCGCTCCTCTACGCTGAGCACTTGCTTTTGCAGCGCTTTCAGCTTCAGTGGCACACCCTGCAACTTCTCTGGTAGCTTATGCTCAGCGTACAGCCTCCGCAGCTGCTTATTTATTCGTCCAATAGCTTGGTTATAGCTATCGATTTGGCTTTGTACAAAGCATTTGTTGTAGCCGTTCACATCTAAAAAGGCAAAAGCAAATTTGTCTTGCAAGTCCAACCCTGCCTGAGCGTATTGCTTCAATAAGCGTAGATTTGCCAGATAAGTAGGAAAATTAATGTGCACTATGCGGTAAGCAATGGTTGTTCTTCTCACTTCATGACCAAAATAGGCTTTTTTATAGGCAAAATAATCTGTTAACACTGTAGTAAAGCGCAAATATTGGGCCACCGCCCTCACTTCAGCTTCATTTTGCGCTGCCTCCGCCGCCATTTTTATGGCTTTGGTCGGATTAGTAATACTCTTGTAATCGCTATGCTTCGTTAGCAGCTTTGCCACTGCTTTACGCATTTCTGCTTGCTGCTTGACAAGAACTTTACGCAAACCTTCACTATTTATACTATCCTGTTTAGATTCTATAGCATCGGACAAAGGCTGCCAGTCCAAATTAACAACACTGGTCAACGCCTTTTCCACAAATGTTGCATCCACACGACGCAGCGCTTCTCGCACTGTTTCCCAGCTCTCGCTACGTTCTAGATCACGCTCTAGCACGCCCGATTTTGCCAGCTGCTCCATAGTCCCATACATGGGCTCTAGCCTGAAGCGCAGTGTTTTTATTAAACTGTTCCTTCTAGTGAAGCTGTCAAAAATCGACATGGTGGTACCTCGAAAACAAATCTTTATATCTAGTCTTACAACAGAACATTTCCCTACCTAGCAAGCACCACGCCTTAGGCGGGGTGTATTTTATATATAGATTAAACTGTGAACAATGAAGTACAATAGGCAACTTACCTTATCCTGTCTAAATATACTCTACCTATTCCCATACATCTTCTCATAGTAATTCTGGTACTCGCCACTAATGATGTCCTGCCACCATTTTTTGTTCTCAAGATACCACTTAATGGTTTTCTTAATGCCGTCAGCAAACTTAGTTTCAGGCAGCCATCCCAATTCATTGTGAATCTTAGTTGGGTCGATAGCATATCTCATATCATGACCTTTGCGATCAGTTACATACGTAATCAGGCTTTCAGGTTTACCTAATTCCTTGCAAATCAGCTTCACGATGTCAATATTACGCATTTCATTATGGCCACCGATATTA
>SFCN01000021.1 GCA_004558595.1 Phascolarctobacterium sp.
AGAGCTTTGCTCTTCGCTTGCCTTGGGTGGCTTGACGCCTTCGGCATCTTTGAAAAATATAGCAATTGGCTGTGCAGATGGACGTATTGGTAAGGCACAGGTTCATGGTGTGGATAAGGACAATTTGCCTGCGGATTGGAATATTTGGCCAGCTAAGGAAGCTTTAATGGAAAACATGGCAGAATCTGCTAAGGCTACCATTGATTATTTTGGCAAGCATATCGTTTATATTAATGTACTAAGGCGTATGTCTGTGGATTGTGATTGCGCTGGAGTTATCGCTGCTGAACCAACTATTCCTGATATCGGCATTTTGGCTTCTACAGATATTCTAGCAATTGACCAAGCTTCCGTAGATTTGGTTTATGCTGAAATGAATAATATGGATTTGGTAGAGCGTATTGAATCACGACATGGCTTACATCAGTTGACAGCTATGCGGGAACTGAAAATGGGCAATGATAAATATGAGCTGATTCCTGTTGATTGATTGGGTAGAAAAAGAGCTGAAGCGGTGTGTGCAGCAGCTCTTTTTTGCTGTATAATAGCTTATAGGTACGAAAATATTAAATTAATAGGTGCATAATGAATAAAAGAATTGTTTTTCTAATTATAATTTGTATAGCCTTGTTGCTCGCAGGCTGTGGCAGTGTGCAGAAGGATGTCGCTGGTAGCGACAGCTCCATCGGCGTGAGCTATGTGCGTCAGCTGGTGGCGGAGGATAATAGCACTAGTCGTACTATTATGTGGCAGAGCGAGGTGCGTCAAGGCTATAGTGTGGAGTATCGCATGAAGGGTATGGCTAATGCTGGAGCTAATCAGGATGCTGCGAAAAAAGCTAGTGGTGAAACGGGTGCAGTGTTTACTAAAACGGCTACAGAATCCTCCTTTAAGGAAGCGAAGACTGATTATTTGCAGTATCAGGTGCAGCTACAAGCTTTACAACCGAATAGCACATATGAGTATCGCATTGTAACCGAGAAAAATAAGGGCACTTGGCATAGCCTCAAAACCAATAATGCTAAGGGCTTCACTGCCTTAATTTTCCCCGATTCCCAAAGCAGCGACTACAGCGGTTGGCAGCAGCTGGCAAGAGCTGCCCAGCAAAGGCATAAGGATTCGGAGCTTTATATCAATATGGGCGACCTTGTAGATAATGGGCAGGACGGCAGCCAATGGCGAGCATGGCTGGGCGGCGTGGAGCCCTTTAGTGCTGATTTAGCCTTTGCCCCTGTCATCGGCAACCATGAGGCTTATAGCTTGGACTGGCAAATGACGCCGCCTAAGGCATATACTAATCTTTTTGCAGTGCCTGAAAATGGTTTGCCCGAGTACAAGCGTCAATTTTATAGCTTTGATTATGGCCCTGTGCATTTTACGGTGCTGGATACCAACTTTTATGAAGCACAGGGCTGGCAGCCTCGGCTTTTGGCAGATGAATTGCGTTGGCTAGAGCAGGACTTGGCGAAAAGTAAGGCACGTTGGAAAATAGTGCTACAGCATAGGGATATTTTTATGTATGCCTTCAGCAAGGAGTCGGGCAGACCGGAGCGAGCTACCTTTTTCCTTGACTTCAGTCGTCAACTGATGCCCCTGTACGAAAAATATAAAGTTGATGCAGTGCTTAGTGCTCATCTGCACACCTATCGTCGTCGCATACCCCTGCGTAATTTTGCACCAGCGGAGGATGGTATTATCTATATCCTCACAGGTGTAGCAGGTAATGTGCGTTATCCCAAGCTGTGGGGCGATTTTGCTTGGGATGCGGCCCGTGCACCCCGGCCTGAAACAGCCAATTATATGACGCTGGAGGTGGCACAGGACAAGCTGCTCTTCAAGGCGTTTTTGCCCGATGGCAAGCAGTTTGACGAGGTAGAAATTAAAAAATAAAATATCTAATCTAGATTTGTATAATCATGATTAGATATTTTTCGGGATTAGAAAAAAGCTGTATTCCTTAGTCTTGCACTTCGGAATACAGCTTTAACTTTTTATGGAAATTTTAAAATGCACTCATCAAAAATTTAATGCCTGTGATGCACACCAGCACACTGGAAAATTTAAGCAAATAAGAGGATTTTAGCTTTTGGGCTATCTGCACACCTGCTTGGGCACCAATAAAAGCACCTACGCCTATACCCAAGCCTGTGGTCCACACAATATGACCTAAGTAAGCGTGGCTCAGCATGCCAGAGAGGGAAGATACCGCCAAAATGCAAGTAGATGTGGCAATGGCTACATGCACAGGAAATTGCAAGATATAAGCCATAAAGGGCACATGCACAATACCGCCGCCAATGCCCAAAATGCTGGCTAAAAAGCCTACAAAAACGCTGCACAGCACGCCCAGCTGCCAATTATAATGCTCCGGTACTGTGGCATTGGCACCGCTGGTGCCGTCCTTTTTCGTTGCTTTAGTGAACATATTATAGGCTACGCCTAAGAAAAACAGTCCGAAAACTCCGTAAAAAAGCCGACCTTGTAAAAATTCTGCTGCATAGCTGCCTAAAAAGGCACCGGGTACGGTAGCAATAGCAAATTTGATGGCTGCGTCCACGCACACCTGCTTTTTACGCATATAGCCCAGCGTGCCTGAGATGGAATTCAGCAGCACCACAAGCACCGAGGTACCAATAGCTACCTGAGGCTCATAGCCCCAATAAAATACTAGTAGGGGCACAATTACTACGCCGCCACCAATGCCTAGCAGTGAGCCTAAAATGCCCACAAAAACACCAACAATTAAAAAAGACAGCAATTCCATTTCTATCCCTCTATCACTCAATCTCTCTCACAAATGGAATATCCAGATAGATTAATTTATCTTACCAGCACCTCAGCGTACTCGCTACACTCCAGCTCCAGCTCAATGGGCATATTCAAGTGCTCTGTCAGCCAAGCTTCGGCCTCTGCCTTTTGGCCATCCTGCATTTTGAGGATGATTTTGGCTCGTAAATTGTATTCCACATCAGCGATTTCAAACAAATCCTGCTGGTAGAGGATATTCAAAATTCGGCCTACGCTATTAACATCATATAAGAAGCTAAAGCGGCTCATGAGGATTTTTTCAGCTAGTCCACATTCCTTCAGTGCTCCGGCCACACTACCGCTGTAGGCCCGCACCAAGCCGCCGGCTCCCAGCTTGATACCCCCAAAATAGCGGGTAACCACTACTGCCGTACCCACGAGCTTATTTTTACGCAGCACTTCCAGCATGGGGATACCGGCCGTACCACTGGGCTCACCATCATCACTAGAACGCTGAGCTAAATCATCCACAATATAGGCGGAGCAGTTATGCGTTGCGTCCCAAAACTCCTTTTTTATGGCTTTAATAAAATCTTGGGCCTCGGCTTCACTAGCCACTTTTTTTAAGCTACAGATAAAGCGTGATTTTTCGATAACTATTTCATTACGATAATCCCTTCTGATAGTATACAACTGGTGTACCTCCGTCCAAATTTTTGCTTACTTATATTAATATTATAACACATTTTGACGTTTTAACAATTTCTTGCCAAGTTTTTGCATTTGCCTCTTTATTTCTTAGAGCAATTTTGTTATAATAATGGTCGTTTAAAACATAAAGGAAGAGGCTTGCCTTTAGCTAGGATTCTTCCTATGGGTTAAGACCCGCAATTATTTTTATTTTAGGGAAAGAGGTAATTCCAAATGAAACAAATCTGTGCAATGATCGGTAAGTTTTTTGGCATCATCGCCATTGTCTTCCTGATCCTCGGTATGACCATGCCCCAAAATTTCCTGTGGGTATTGGGTAAAGTAGGTGGCGTCAGCGTGCTCAGCTGCTTGCTTGGCGTTGTAATGTTCGGTATGGGTACTACTTTAAACCTGAAGGACTTTGCTTTAGTTTTGAAGCGTCCTATGGATGTTCTAGTGGGTGCTTGTGCTCAATTTCTGATTATGCCTGGTCTGGCTTATCTTTTAGCTACTGCCTTTGGTCTGGACCCCGCTTTGACTGCAGGCGTTGTTTTGGTCGGCACCTGCCCTGGCGGTACTTCCTCTAACGTAATTACCTTTATGTCCAAGGGTGATGTAGCTCTGTCCGTAACCATGACCAGTGTTTCCACTGTTCTGAGCCCGATTTTGACTCCGTTCATTACCTACATGATTATCGGCCAAAAAATTGCTTTTGACCCCGTAGGCATGTTCTTCTCCATCGTGCAAATCGTAATTCTGCCTATTTGCTTAGGCTTGGCTGTAAAATCCTTCCTGCCGCGTTTGGCCGAAACCGCTGTGGATTATCTGCCCGCAGTTTCTTCTATCGCCATTTCCTTGATTATCGCCGGTGTTATCGGTGCAAGCCGCGATTTGATTTTGAAGACCTCCGGCCTGATTATTCTGGTCGTAATCCTGCATAACTGCTGTGGTTATGCCTTGGGCTTTGGCCTTGCTCGCCTGTGCGGCATGAGCTGGAAAAAGGCTGTTGCCCTTTCCGTTGAGGTTGGTATGCAAAACTCCGGCCTGGCAACCGGCTTAGCTAAGGCTCACTTCGCTGCTATGCCCGCTGCTACCGTTCCCGGTGCAGTATTCTCCGCTTGGCACAATATTTCCGGTGCAGTGCTAGCTTGGCTCTTCCAAAACTATCTGAATCCTAAATTCGATCCTGAATATGGCAAGGATGAAGCTAAGGCTTAATTAATTTATATAGTATGTTATTCTCCCCTGATGCATAATCGGGGGAGTTTTTGTTTTTAGTAATGATATTGCTATGATTTTTGTGCTATAATGGTGGTGGATTTTAAGAATATTTTCTTAATTGGGATGGGGAGAATAAAATGAATGATAGAAGACAAATTATGGGTACCTATAAATCCATCAGCGACTGGCATAATTTTCGCTTACGCCTGTTTTTGGAAGGTATTGTGACAGGCATTTTTGCAGGCTTGGTAATTAGCCTTTTTCGCTGGGGTCTCACTGTGGCCGAAGAATGGCGTGTGGATTTTTACAAGGAGCTTATGCAAAGAGATTGGTCGGCAACGGCAATGTGGTTCGTGGCACTGCTCTTTATCGGCGTTGTTTTATATAAGCTTACTTGCCATGAGCCCATGGCAGCTGGCAGTGGTATTCCTCAGGTAAAGGGAGCCCTCTTGGGCCTTATCAAAATGCGTTGGTTTCACATTATGTGGGTGAAGCTTTCTGCTGGCATAATCGGTATCGGCGCTGGCCTTTCTCTAGGTCGCGAAGGGCCTTCCATTCAATTGGGAGCAGTGGCAGCCCAGGGTGTAAGCCGCCTTTTGGGACGCACCCGCATGGAGGAGCGTTATTTGATGACTAGCGGTGCTAGCGCAGGCTTAGCTGCAGCCTTCAATGCTCCTTTGGCAGGGGTTATCTTTGCTTTGGAAGAGCTGCATCGCAATTTTTCCATCATGGTGCTGCTGCCTTCCATGGCTGCGGCTATGACGGCAACTGTCATTTCCCGGGCACTTTTTGGCAGGGATACTGTTTTTGATATACCGGATTTACAGCTTCTACCTTTGCAGCATTATGGCATCGTAGTTCTTGTGGCGCTAGTGGCTGGCTTGGCCGGCGTTGTTTTCAACAAGGGCTTGCTCAATATTGGTCGCTTTTATGCTTTACCTATTTTCAAAAACCAGCTGCATAAGATAATTTTTGCCTTGCTTATAGCTGGCCTTTTGGGCTTTTATTTGCCTGAAGTCCTCGGTGGTGGCAACAATTTGATCAATCATTTGGCAAAGGCTCCTGTCACTTTGCAAATGCTGTTGCTCTTTTTGATTGGCAAATACCTTTTTACTTTAATCAGCTATGGCTGTGGTGTGCCCGGTGGCTTTTTCCTGCCCATGCTGGTTATTGGCGCTCTCACAGGTAGCATTTGCGCTAACGTCTTGGTTAGCTTGGGACTAATTGAGTCCATATATGCTGCGAATATTGTAGTTATAGCTATGACGGCCCTCTTTTCCTCATCCGTGCGTGCGCCTATTACGGGTACGGTGCTGATCATGGAAATGACCGCTTCCTACCAACAACTTTTAACCTTGGCCATTGCTGCTATGGTCGCTTTTGTCATTGCGGAGCTTTTCCATTCTAAGCCGATTTATGAAGAGCTTTTGAATCGTATGCTTAAGAAGGATAAGCCAGCTCATAAAACACTGGAACAGCGTAATGTGGTAGAAATTTCCATCTGCAGCGGCAGTCCCATTGCCAATAAGCTTGTCAAGGATATAAAATGGCCCCATAATACTCTTTTGGTAGATATAAAGCGGGGCGAGGAGCAAATTACGCCCACAGGTGATACCCGACTGATGGCCGGTGATTTTATCTATGTATTCACAGAAAATGAGTATATAGAGGAGCTCCAGTCCATGGCTAGCGGTGAAGAATAAGCTGATAAAACAGCAAGCCTACTCTCGCAAAATAGTGCAAGAGTAGGCTTGCTTTGTATTTGTGGGACTTTGATTTAGATATAAGGGCTGTGACTATGGTCAATGCTTATACATTTAAGTAAGGAAACAGCGCTTCAAACAGCTTATCCAGCGCTGGGTACAGCCGTTCATCCTCAATGCCGGTGTAGTTCATAAGCAGTGTATGGCTGTTGTCGCTAAGTTTGTTGTGGTAATAATCGGTCAAAAATTTGATTTGCAGTCCCTGTGCAGCGGCTGCCTGACGCAGTTGGCTGTCGCTGGCTGCGGTAGCAAGGTGCAAAAGAAAATGCAAGCCGCTGTTTTCGCCCTCCACCTGTAATGCCTTGCTTGCTGGGCATTGGTCTAAATATTGCAGCAGATTATCCCTTTTATTGCGGTAATAGGTTCGCATACGGTTAATATGACGCTCAAAATAACCTCCCTCAATAAATTTTGCAAGAGTGAATTGCTCAAAATTAGAGACAGTACAGGAATAAAAGCCCAGTTTTTCATAAAAAAGTGAGGCCAGATGGGGAGGCAGCACCATATAGCTAATGCGGAAGGTAGGCGCTAGGGTTTTTGAAAAGGTATTGATATAAATGACCTTTTCTGCTTGGTCAATGCTTTGTAATGGCGGTATGGGCCTGCCAAAAAGACGGAATTCGCAGTCGTAATCATCCTCGATGATGTAACGACTGCTTTTTTTGCTGGCCCAGTGCAAGAGCTCATAACGCCGGCTGACAGGCATGGTGATGCCGGTGGGGAATTGATGAGATGGGGTAATATGTAAAATATCTGCGCCACTATTTTCTAACACAGCTACCTCAATTCCTTGCTCATCCATGGGTAAATAACGACAAAATACGTCATTAGCACGATAAATTGCAGCCAATTGAGGATAGCCAGGGTCCTCTAAGGCGTAAATGTGGCTACGCTCCAAAAGTTGCACAATGAGGTTATACAGTGTTTGGGTGCCCGCACCGATAATAATTTGCTCAGGATGAATACTTAAACCGCGAAATTGGTATAAATGCTTGGCTAAAGCCTTGCGCAAGGGCAGTACGCCGCCTGCGGCAGTGTCGCTGATAAGGGCATGCTCATCGGCGCTGGTTAGGGTGTTGCGCAAAAGGCGGGCCCAGGTATTATAGGGAAATGTATCCGCTGGTACGCTGCTCTTAGCAAAGCTCAGGGTAATATGTTCCTTGGGCGCTACAATAGGCTGGGCAGTGGGAGCATTGTTGGCAGGTGGTAGCTGTTGTTGCAGAGTAGCTACATAATAGCCACGCTTGGGCTCCGAATAAATATAGCCCTCGACTAAAAGCTGTGCATAGGCATTTTCCACTGTAATCAGGCTAATGCCTAGGTTTTTGGCCAGCATACGCTTGGAGGGCAGCTTTTCGGTGGCTTTTAAGGTGCCTTCCAGGATATCTTTTTTGATGCATTTATAAAGATGGGTGTACATGCTCTCCCCTTGGAGATTGGCGAAGCTATAGGTCAGCATGAATTTACCTCCAACTGGCAATATAATTTTAATAAAAAATGAGTATATGAATATATTCAGTTAGCATTATAATACTACGTATGAGCGGCAGAGTAAAGTTAAATATTTGTTAAGCTGCTGCGAATTTTGCTTGGAGGTAATAATGATGAACGAAAGATATAAACTGAACGCACAACTGGCCCAAATGCTCAAGGGTGGCGTTATTATGGATGTAACCAATCCGGAGCAGGCTCGCATTGCCGAAGCCGCTGGCGCTTGCGCCGTTATGGCTCTGGAAAAAATTCCGGCGGATATTCGTGCTGCCGGTGGTGTAGCTCGCATGAGCGATCCGAAGCTGATCAAGGAAATTCAAAACGCTGTGTCCATTCCTGTTATGGCAAAATGCCGTATTGGTCATTTCGTTGAGGCCCAGATTTTGGAGGCCTTGGAAATTGACTATATTGATGAAAGTGAAGTTTTATCCCCCGCTGACGATGTTTACCACATTGATAAAACCCAATTCAAGGTACCCTTTGTATGCGGTGCTCGTGATTTAGGTGAAGCCTTGCGCCGTATTAATGAAGGTGCAGCCATGATTCGTACCAAGGGCGAGCCTGGCACTGGCGATGTGGTGCAAGCAGTACGCCATATGCGTAAGATGAACCAACAAATCGCCCAGCTGGCAGCTCTGGAGCCCAATGAGCTCTTCAATGCGGCTAAGGAACTGCAGGTGCCCTATGATTTAGTGGTTTATGTGCATGAGCACAAGCGCTTGCCCGTAGTAAACTTCGCGGCTGGCGGCGTAGCAACTCCTGCGGATGCGGCTCTCATGATGCAGCTGGGCGCTGAGGGCGTCTTTGTAGGCTCCGGCATCTTCAAGTCCGGTGATCCTGCTAAGCGTGCGCAGGCTATCGTTAAGGCCGTTACTAATTTCCGTGATGCTAAAATGCTGGCCGAGCTGAGTGAGGATTTGGGCGAAGCCATGGTGGGCATTAACGAGCAGGAAATCCAGCTTTTGATGGCGGAGCGTGGTAAATAATGACTGCGAAAATTGGCGTTTTAGCAGTGCAGGGTGCCTTTATCGAGCATATCCAGGCTTTGACATCCCTTGGTGTGGAGTGCGTGGAGCTGCGGCAAGCGGCGGATTTGGAGCAACCTCTAGCCGGGCTAGTGCTGCCAGGAGGCGAAAGCACGGTACAGGGCAAGCTGCTGCGGGATTTAGATATGTACACTGCCTTGCGAGATAAGATAGTAGCAGGCCTGCCTGTTCTTGCGACCTGTGCTGGTATGATTTTACTGGCGGAGAAGCTGAGCAATGATGATAAGGTACATTTTGCGACCATGCCTATTACGGTACGTCGCAATGCCTACGGACGTCAGCTGGGCAGCTTCCGCACCTATGCTAGCTTCGGCGCTTTAGGTGAAATTCCAATGACCTTCATCCGTGCTCCCTATATTGAGGCGGTAGGCGAGGGAGTGCAGGTTTTATCGGAGGTCGATGACAAAATCGTGGCTGCTCAATATGGTAAGCAGTTAGCGTTGGCCTTTCATCCGGAGCTGGACACTGCGGAAAGCACGGCGGTGCATGAGTATTTTTTGAGGATGTGTAGGAATAAGTAAATACGAATAAAACAGCTAGCTGCACGTACACTAGGTACCATAGCTAGCTGTTAGTTTTTCCTATTCTATTGAGCGATCTCCTGCATAAGCTTGACTACACTTGTTTCTAAGGTATCTAGACCAGCGCTTTGTGCGCCCAGCCGCTCGGCCAAAATGCCCATGGGATAGGTATTTAAATGAACCCCATCATAGAGGCACTGAGTAGCGCAAACAACCCTGATCCCTTGCTGAAGCACCTGCTCCAGCTTAGGTAGCCAGTTATTATCACCGTTAGGGACGCCACCGGCGCCAAAGCCCTCGATAATAAGCCCCTTGTAGCCTTTTTTTACATAATAATCTAAAATATCAGGACTAGCCCCTGGAATAATTTTTAATACGGCAATCTTGGCCTCCAGCTGCGTGTTGATGGAAAACTCTCCCTCCCCATAGCCGCCGCCCTGCAGGGCACCCTTTTGCCAAAAAAGATGGTTGTGGCTAATGGTCGCTAGAGGCTCACGATTGATGCTGGCAAAGCCGTTAAAATTTTGCGTATACAGCTTTTTAGCATGAGTACCATGAATTACGAGGTCACCAAAAACTAGAGCTACACCCTTCAAGGGGCTGGTCGCGGCCAAAAAAGCATGATAAACATTATTAGGTGCATCGCTGCCTTCTGCTTGAATGGGAAGCTGGGCACCGGTCAAAACTACGGGCTTTTGACAGTTGTGCAGCATTTGGCTGAGCGCGGCTGCGGTATAAGCCATGGTATCGGTGCCGTGGGTGATGACAAAGCCATCATAGTTCTCATAATTTGCCGCTATAGCTTTAGCAATAATTTGCCAATGTTCAGGAGAGAGATTACTGCTATCTAAATTAAGAATTTGCTTAGTCTCGATTACACAAACTTCCTCTAATTCAGGCACTAACCTAATCATGGCTGGTCCATCCAATGCGGGAACTAATCCATCAGCAGAAGGAACACAGGCAATGGTGCCGCCAGTACCCAACATTAAAATTCGCTTCATAGCATACTCACCTCCAACTGCAAAAGCAATTAATCCTTAAAATATATAATAATTATTAGCTTGCTATGCCTGAGAAAGCTTTATGATCCTCTCATAGGCATCCAAACCACAGCCGATGCCGTGGTCATGTAGGGCAAGTAATTTATCTGGTTTTATATCCAGCTTATCAATCTGCAAAGGTATTTGTGGGCGAATAATAACGGCCTTACCCTGCCTTTCCAGCTCTTCAGCCTCCGCTAGCTGGCGATTATATTCAGCAGGACGATTTTGCATGATTTCCCAGAGCTTAGGATAATCATGGTAGAAAGTCTTCATCATTATCTTGGGTACCTTATCCTTTTTTTGGTAGCCGGCATTACGGGTAAGCACAAAAATAAATTTTTCGTAGCCCGCTTCACGAGCCTTTTCGTAGGGTATGGGAGCAACTAAAGCTCCATCCATCAAATCACGCCCATCCATGTGCACCACCGGCGCGAAAAAAGGCATGGAGGAAGAGGCACGCACAGGCGTAAAGGTGTGGCCGATGGCCTCCTTGCCAAACCAAATAGCTTCACCAGTTCGGATATCAGTGGTGCCCACCTGCAAGGTGCCAGGGTAATTATAATAAGTCTCGAAGTCAAAGGGTAAAAGCTTGGTGGGCAAATCCTCAAAAATAAAATCAAAGCCAAAAATGCTACCCTTTTTCACCCAATTTTGCAGACTAAAATAGCGTTTATCGGTGACATAGTTTTCGATAATCTTGCGTGTGCGTAAGGGTTGGTTGGACATATAGGATAGAATATTGCAGGCTCCGGCAGAAACTGCGGTTATGTAGGGAAAGGTCAGCTCTTTGAGTAGAAAGGCTTCAAAAACGCCGGCCGAAAACATGCCTCGCATGCCTCCACCTTCTAATACTAGAGCGATGTGGGAGAGATGCATAAGACCCTCCTTAGCTTATCTATATTTATTCTTATGCTTTTTACGCTCATGCTGTACGCGGTAGTCGGCCTGAACCTGATATACTTGATAGATGTACAGGGCGCACATGGGCACTACGATAAACATGCCCAGCCAACGATTGTCAAAAAAGTAGGAGCCAGCCATGCCGGCCAGCAGGCTGACGATGACAACCAGCAACATGTTAACCTTATATTTCATGAGATATTTTTTCATAATAGATATTCCTCCTAATTTTTTGTATATGTGTATGTGCATCGTAATTATTATTATTTCTTTGTTCAAAGGAATTTTTTAACGCGAATTTCGTGGGGAACAATCACGAAGCTGCGGTGTCCAATTTGTTCGAAAAGGAATATAGGTTTTCGAAACCTTGCTTCTATTGGTCCAGCCACTCATTCGCTAAAATTCCTATTCGCTTCGAAATAACAACAATTACTTATTTACTAATTACTAAATGCTCAAATTTTATACTTGTAATTGGTCATTAAAATTTGATTTCCGGCACCACGATATTTTGTTGGGGTATTTTACTTGCCGCAAATAGTGGCAACAAATCGCTAACGCACAGTGGCTCCGGCTTATCGATTTGCCCTGCCAAATAAGCTAAAAAACCAATAATCGGCTCAGGACTGCCGTATATTTTGCGTAATGCGGCGATTTCCAAATCCCCGTCGCGCTTAGAAAGCCGACGTCCCGTAGCATCAACTAAAAGCGGAATATGGCAGAAGCTTGGTGGCGTAAAGCCTAGCAAGCGATAGATATATAGCTGCATGGGCGTGGAGCTTAAAAGATCACAGCCGCGGACTACCTGAGTAATGCCCATAAGAGCGTCATCAATAGTCACAGCCAACTGATAGGCAAATACCCCATCGCTACGGCGTACAATGAAATCACCGCTCTCCTCTGCTAAATTAAAGCTTTGCTGTCCATAATGACCATCAGTAAAGCTTATGGGTGTATCCTCCACCTGCAATCGATATGCTGGTGCACGCTTCAGGGCCTTGGCTTCACGTTCTTCCTTCGTCAAATCGCGACAGGTACCGGAGTAAACTATACGACCATCACTTAGGTGAGGTGCTTCTGCCGCGTGCAGCTCGGCACGACTACAAAAGCAGGGATAAATGAGGCCTTGCTCCTGAAGCTGGGCAAAATATTGGGCATAAATATCACTACGCTGACTTTGAAAATAGTGCTCACTGTCACGGCTCACATAAGCGCCCTCGTCCCAAATAAGTCCTAACCATTCTAAATCTCTAGCCAATTGGTCAGCCTTTTGCCGAGTACAGCGCTGTGGGTCTAAATCCTCGATACGCAGGATAATTTTGCCACCGTTGCTTTTAGCATAAAGCCAAGCCAATAAACTGCAAAACACATTACCCAAATGCAAAAAGCCACTGGGTGTAGGCGCGAAGCGCCCAACAATCGGTTTAGCTGCCAAATTATGTTCTCTACAAAGCATTTTTTAGGCACATCCTTTAATCTTTCCATCTATATTTTATCATATCGCTTGCGGCTTGTGTACATTATTTCTGTGGAAATGTGGTGATAGTTCTCATCTATGCATTGCTTTTTTACTATTGTATGCATATAATGAAAGGAGATACCTATTATTCTGTCTATACTACTTATTGCTTGCGAAAAGAGGTGCTTCATGTCTGAAGAAAGAATTACTGATGGTTATAAGGATAATGCTGATATTGAATGGGAAGCGGAAAAAATCTGTCGCTGGGCTGCTGCTCGTGCCGGCGTGATTGTAGTTGCTCCCCTCATCGGAACCATGACCTTGATGGCTAACGAGGTTTATATGATTACTCGCTTGGCAGAGCTACGGGGCATTAAGCTCAGCGAAAGCGCCGTGCTAGGACTTTTGGGCTCCTTGGGAGCAACCTTTGTGGGCCAAACCCTCGTCACGCTCATTCCCTTTGCTCCGGTGCAAATTCCCGTTGGCATTTCCGTAACCTATGCAGTGGGCAAGGTGGCCAATGCCTGGCTCAAGGCAGGTCGCCCCGAGGATATCGCTGCCTTTAAGGATGTTTACGACGAAGCTAAAGCCGAGGGCATGAAAAAGTTCCGTGAGTTCAGTAAGCTGGACTGCAAGGATGAGCCCTTGGGTGACGAAAGCAAACGCTTCCATATTGAGTCCCAGGATGTCTTTGATAATGTCACTCGTAAGGCTGACGAGGCCGAGTACAAGCTTAGCGATGCTGTGCGTAAGGTAGGCGAAAAATTGAAATAAAACTAACAGCTAGCTATGGTACTGGATGTACCCATAGCTAGCTGTTTTTGCGTGGCTTAGACATAAAGAAAATCATGCGGTCCGTACTATACATATAGATGTACTCAAAACTAATTACCTCTGTAAATATACCAAAAAGAATGTTCGTGGTAATTTTATGGGTAACGAAACGTTATAGAAAAGAATGTTCGTACTAAATTTACAGTTAAAGACTTTACTTTTAGCGGTTTTATGTAGTACAATAATATATTGAACAACTATACCTATTCTTGAACTAAATTCTAGACCCCATTTGCCTTATAAAGGAGGATATTCTGTGATTCGTAAAACATCCGCCATGGTGGAGGCCGGCATTTTAGCTGCCATCGCCATCGTCATGGCTTTAATAAGCATGTATGTGCCCGTGCTGGGTGCTTTTGTTAACTTTGTGTGGCCCCTGCCCATTGTAATTTGCGGTAGTCGTCATGGCCTGAAATGGAGCATTATGACCCTTTTGGTTGCCACCATCATTATCGCTATGATTATGAGCCCTGTTAATGCCTTCTTCTTGGCGGCGATTTTTGGCCTTTTGGGCTTGATTTTGGGCGAATGTATGCGTCGGCATCTGGCGCCCATGAAGCTCATGGCCTTTGGCACCATTGGCGGCATCATTGCTCTGGTGCTAAATATAGTATTGAGCTTTGTAGTGTTGGGCATTGACCCTATCAATATGATGTTTACCTCCTTTAACGATAGCTTGGTACAGCTAACGGATTATTATCGTGAGCACGGCATGAGCGAGGCCGATATCAAGGCTAGCATTGATGGCTACAAGGAAATGCTGCGCATGATGAAAATTATTATGCCCGGCGCTTTCCTGATTTGCGCGCCCATTATGGCCTTCGTAAACTATATTTGCGCTAAAAAGATTTTGACTAAACTAGGAGATAGCTTTGAGAGCTTTCCTCCCTTTATTATGCTCAAGGTGCCCCAATGGGTGCTGTGGCCCTACTTCCTGTCCCTTTTGGCAGTGACCTACTACTACCAGACGGACCAAAGCAGCTGGATGTACGCAGCAGCAGTAAATGTGCAGACTGTGTGTAGCTTTAGCCTTGTTTTCCAAGGCATTGTTCTGATTTATTGGTATGTGGAAACGAAAAAGAAGCCCCGCTGGTGGGCCAATATCGGCACGGCGCTAATGTTTATGATTCCGCTGTTCTCCCAGATTATCGTTTATGTGGGGGCTTTTGATATGGTCTTCGACTTTAGAAAGATTAGGAATCGTCGATAAGGTACCACTACTCTGCTATTTGTTTAAAATGTGAGGTGAAGCTGTATGTTTAACAGGTTTAACCGTAATATGAACTCACGGGTGGATACCAATATTTATCTTTTAGTGATTATTGCGTTGTCCCTTATAGTTTGCTATTTGCAGCCAAAGCTGATTATTCTGGCCTTGGTGGTTGTGGGCGTGACCTATTATTTTGCTCGTCGTAACTTTATCAACAAGGAAGTGTTTTTTAGCAGTTATTTAGATAATATTATTCGTAATATCGAGCGCACCAACCATTTCGCTGTGCGCAAGCTGGATATTGGCATGGCAGTGTTTTCCAAGGACGGCAAGCTGCAATGGAAAAACGAGCTGTTCCAGCAGTGGGTTGGCAAAAAGAATCTGGAGGGTAAGCAACCTGAGGAGGTACTACCCCTGCCTGCCAATGCCTTTGAGATGCTTAGCGTGCGTGATGGAGAGCAGATTATTCAAATGGAGGGGCGCTACTATCGCATGAAATATGCTAGCGTGCAGACTCAGGAGCGCACTAATAAAAAGGATGGTGTAGCTACCAGTAGTGGCCTGATGATTTATCTGACGGATATTACTGAATATGAGCTACTGAAGCAGAAATATAACAATGATAAGATTTGTCTGGCCTATGTTCGCTTTGATAACTACGAAGAGGTTACGCGGGGCATTAGCGAAACCAGCATTGCCAATTTAAATGGCGAAATTAACGAGCTCTTAACCAAATGGGCAACCTCCCAACAGGGCTTTATTTGTCGTATGAATAAGGAAAGCTGTCTTATGGGCTTTACTCAGGCCGCTGTGCTGGACATGATGGAGGATAAATTCACTATTTTGGATAGAGTGCGGGAAATTCGCGCTGGTAATAAATTTGCGCCTACCTTCAGCATTGGCGTGGCCTGTGATGGAGTAACACTGGAGGAGCTCATCCAAAATGCCAACAAGAGCCTCTACATGGCTTTGGGACGGGGTGGCGACCAAGCCGTCGTGCTCAAGGATAAGACTACCCAGTTCTTCGGCGGCACCGCCACTGTTGCGGCTAAGAGTACTCGCGTGCGGGCCCGTATTGTGGCGCAAACTATTCACGAGCAAATGCAGCAGGCCGATAGAATTTTTGTTATGGGCCACCATAATGAAGATTACGATGCTATCGGCGCTACTGTAGGTATGGCCAAGCTGGGCTTGTCCTTGAATAAGGAAACCTATATCGTGGCCAGCGCCGGTAACGAGTATTATAATCGTATTGCTGAGGTTCTGGAGCACGAGAATATTATCCTCTCAGATAACGAAACTAAGTATTTCGATATTGTGGTGCCGGAGGATGAAGCGCTGCGGATGGTTACGCCTAAGAGCCTATTGGTGCTGGTGGACCATCACAGAGCCTCCCTGTCGGCTTCTAAGGCCTTGCTAGAGGCGGTGAAGACCAGAATAATTGTAGACCATCACCGTCGCGCTGAGGATATTATTAGTAACACTGTGCTGCTATATCTGGAGCCCTCCAGCTCCTCCACTAGCGAGCTGGTTACGGAGCTGATATGCTATTTTGACGATGGCTTGGAGATTACGGCGGCAGAGGCTACGGCCCTGTACGCCGGTATCGTGCTAGATACGAAAAACTTCGCCGTGCAGACCGGCGAGCGTACCTTTGAAGCAGCGGCTCTGCTGCGTCGCAGTGGCGCAGATCCTAATCTAGTACGCCTGCTCTTTAAGGATGATATTAGCACAGTACAGGCTAGAGCTAAGCTCATTGCTGATGCCAAAACGCCTATTCAAGGCTTGGCGATTTCTATTATGCGCAACGCAGTGCGCGAAACTAGGTCTTCCGTACTTGCTGCCCAAACAGCTGACTCCCTGATTACAGTGGATGGCATCGCTGTGGGTGTGGCAATTGTTGAATATAAAGACGGCTATCTTGGCATTAGCGCCCGCAGTGACGGCAGCGTCAACGTGCAGGTTATTATGGAAGAGCTGGGCGGCGGCGGTCACCAAACTGTGGCCGGCGTACAGATTGCCAATAAGCGTGCCAAGGATGTGGAGCCGCAAATTATTGCATTAGCAAAAAAACAATTAGAGGAGCGAGATAATAATGAAAGTAATTCTGTTGCAAGATGTTAAAAGCTTAGGTAAAAAGGGCGATGTTGTTGAAACTGCTGAGGGCTATGGTCGCAACTACTTGTTGCCGCGCAAGCTGGCTAAGGAAGCGACCGCTGCTAATCTGAATCAGGCTAAGGCTGATAAGGCCACTGCTGCTCACCGTGCTGCTCAGGCTAAGGATGAGGCTGTGGTTTTAGGCGCGCAAATTGAAAAGATCACCGTTAATATGAAGGTGCGTGTAGGTGAAAACGGCAAAATGTTCGGCTCCGTAACCAGTAAGGACGTGGCTGAAGCCCTGATTAAGCAAACTGGTCTCAATATTGACCGTCGCAAGGTTGAATTGAAGAGCGCTGTAAAGGGCTTGGGCGAATACACTGCTGTAGCCAAGCTGCACACTGATGTAACCGCTACCTTTAAGGTAATGGTTGAAGCTGAATAAAATTTAAGCCATTAAAAGAGATTGAAGCTATGGAAGAGAGAGTACCACCTCAAAGTATAGAAGCTGAGCAATCGGTTTTAGGAGCAATGCTCATTGATAAGGAAGCCATTGCCAAGGTTACAGAGGTTTTAAATGCTGATGATTTTTACCGAGAAGCCCATCGAGTGATTTTTACAGCTATGCTAGAGCTGTATAACAAAAATGAAGCGGTGGACTTGATTACGGTGACCGACATATTGCGCCGTGATAATAAGCTAGAGGATATTGGTGGCATTGCCTATATTACTAGCTTGGCTAATATAGTGCTGACTGCGGCTAATGTTAAGTATCACGCAGATATTGTGGCTGAAAAAAGCGTATTGCGCCAGTTGGTAAAGGTATCTACAGAAATTGCGGCCATGGGCTATGAAGCCAATGATGAGGTTGGCGTGTTGCTGGATACTGCAGAAAGCAGGATTCTGGAGATTTCCAATCGCAAGAAAAAGGCTGATTTTACGCCTATTAGCGCTGTGCTCATGGACAGCGTGCAATCGATAGAAAAGCTGCTGAATAATAAGGGCGGCTTGACCGGTATCCCAACGGGCTTTAATGATTTGGACAAGCTTACAAGTGGCCTACATCCCTCTGATTTTATTATTTTGGCGGCTCGTCCCTCCATGGGTAAAACCGCCTTGGCTTTGAATATTGTGCAAAACGTAGCTCTGCGCGCGCATAAGCGTGTGGGTGGCGACCCTCGCAGTGTGGCCTTCTTTAGCTTGGAAATGAGCAAGGAGCAGCTGGTCAACCGTATGCTCTGCGCTGAGGCTAGCATTGACAGTCAAAGGCTGCGTATTGGCGAAATGAGCGACAAGGATTGGGATGCCCTGTGGGCGGCCTGCGATACTATGAGTAAGGCCAAAATTTATATCGATGATACTGCAGGTATTACAGTTATGGATATGCGCAGTCGTGCTCGTCGCCTAAAGGCGGAGCACGGGCTTGACCTAATCGTAGTGGACTATCTGCAGCTGATGCAGGGCAGTGGTAAGCGCAATACCAGCGGTGACCGCCAGCAGGAGGTTTCCGAAATATCGCGTTCGCTGAAGGCCTTGGCCCGTGAGCTAGATGTGCCTGTGTTGGCATTGTCCCAGCTGAGCCGTGGCGTGGAAGCACGTCAGGTGAAGCGTCCCATGCTCAGCGATTTGCGTGAGTCCGGCTCCTTGGAGCAGGATGCGGATATCGTAGCCTTTCTCTATCGTGAGGATTACTATAATCCTGAAACGGAAAACAAGCACACGGAGCTTATTATCGCTAAGCATCGTAATGGTCCCGTGGATACGGTTAATCTGTTCTTCCATAAGCAATTTACCAAATTTGTGGGCTTCACTAAGCGTGAGGACTGATTTTAGGGGGACTGCCCAAGGGGCAGTCCTTTAGTTTTTGTAAAATTTTTCCGAATATTTTTCTTTGAATGTCGAAAAACGTTCAGAAAGCTTGCGTTTGATTGAGGAAAATGATATGATTATAATGTATCAAATTGTGATGAAGAATCTGAAGCTAAACTTATAGCTTTCAGATGTTTTTTCATGAATAAAAATGCTTGGGAGGCATACAAAAAATGATCGATCGCTATACTCATCCGGAAATGGGCAACATTTGGACCTTGGAAAACGAATTCCGTACCATGTTGAAGGTTGAAATTCTGGCTTGTGAAGCAATGAACAAGCTGGGTATTGTGCCTGACGATGCTTTGAAGGATATTCAGAACAAAGCTGATTTCCGTTTGGAGCGTATTAAAGAGATTGAAGCAGTAACCAACCACGATGTTATTGCTTTCTTAACCAACGTGGCTGAGTATGTTGGAGATGCATCCAAATATATCCATAAAGGCTTGACTTCCAGCGACGTTAAGGATACTGCTCTGTGCTATATGACCGTACAATCTGCAGATCTAATCATGCGTCATCTGGAAAATTTCCACGGCATTCTGCGTCGCCGTGCTGCTGAATTCAAGAACACTGTAATGATTGGTCGTACCCATGGTATTCATGCAGAGCCCATGACCTTTGGCATGAAATTCTTGCTGTGGTCCGACGAAATCGAGCGCGATATGGAGCGCTTGAAGCAAGCTCGTGAGATGATGGCAGTGGGCAAGCTGTCCGGCGCTGTTGGTACTTATTCCAATATTGATCCTTTTGTTGAACAATATGTATGCGAGAAGCTGAACCTGAAGCCGGTACGTCTGGCTACTCAGGTTATCCAACGCGATCGTCATGCGCACTTCCTGACCACCTTGGCTATCATTGGCTCCTCCTTGGACAAGATGGCTACAGAGATTCGCAACCTGCAGCGTACCGATATCCGTGAAGCAGAGGAATACTTCGCTCCCGGTCAAAAGGGCTCCTCTGCAATGCCCCACAAGCGTAATCCTATTACCTGCGAAAAGGTCAGCGGTATGGCTCGCCTGCTGCGTGGTTATGCTGTAGCTGGCTTGGAGGATGTAGCTTTGTGGCATGAGCGCGACATCTCCCACTCCTCTGTAGAGCGCGTAATTCTGCCGGATGCTACGATTGCTCTGGACCATATGCTGCGTAAGTTTAGCAATATTATTGATAAGCTGCTGGTATATCCTGATGCAATGATTGCTAATTTGAATAAGACTGGCGGCTTGATTTTCAGCCAAAACCTGTTGATTGCTCTGGTAACCAAGGGTGTGCTGCGTGAGGATGCCTATAAATGGGTACAACGCAATGCTATGGCCCGCTGGCTGGAGGGTGCTGACTTCAAGACCAATGTTGAAGCTGACCCGGATATCAAGAAATATTTGACCGATGAAGAAATTGAACATTGCTTCGATCCTAAACCGATGCTGCGCAATGTTGATTTGATTTTCTCCCGTTTCGGTTTATAATTGAAAAAGTAATAAGGAGTGACCATTAATGGCATCTGTTGTAGTATTAGGCGCTCAATGGGGCGATGAAGGTAAAGGTAAAATTGTTGACTATTTGGCTCAAAAGGCTGATGCTGTGGTGCGCTACAGTGGCGGCTCTAACGCAGGCCATACTGTTGTAGTTAACGATATCAGCTATAAGCTGCGTTTGTTGCCCTCTGGTGTATTATTCAAGGATAAAATTAATGTTTTGGGCAATGGCGTTGTTATTAATCCCGGTGTAGTGCTGGCTGAAATCGCCGGCATGAAGGAAAAGGGCATTGATTGCGACAATTTGGTGATTTCCGACCGTGCCCATGTGGTACTGCCCTACCATCAACGCTTGGACGAGCTCCAAGAGGAATCCTTGGGCAGCCATAAAATTGGTACCACTAAGGGCGGTATCGGTCCCTGTTATATGGATAAGGTAGCTCGCGTAGGCATTCGTGTCTGCGATTTGATGGAGCCCGAAACCTTTGCTGAAAAGCTGAAGGTGAATATGGAAGCTAAGAACGCCATCATCACTAAGATTTATGGCGCTGAACCCTTTGATTATGATACTGTGCTGAAGGAGTATCTGGGCTATGCTGAGCAGCTGCGGCCCTATGTCGCTGATACCGGCGTAGTATTGGACGAAGTGTTCGCTGCCAAGAAAAACGTGCTTTTTGAGGGCGCGCAAGCAACCTTCTTGGATATTGACCATGGTACCTATCCCTATGTAACTAGCTCCAACCCCACCGCTGGTAACGCTTGCACCGGCAGCGGCATTGGTCCTCGTTTTATCGACCATGTTGTGGGCGTAGTTAAGGCTTATACTACTCGTGTAGGTGAGGGCCCCTTCATCACCGAGCTGCTGGATACTGATGGCCCCGGCAATCAAATTCGTGAAACCGGTCATGAATATGGCACTGTAACTGGTCGTCCGCGTCGTTGCGGTTGGCTGGATGCTTTCATGCTGCGCTATAGCGCTCGCTTGAACAGCCTTGATTATTTGGCTATTACCCGTTTGGATATTTTGGATCAGATGCCCAAAATTAAAATGTGCGTGGGCTATAAGATTGGAGACGAGGTGCTGAAGCGCATTCCCGCAAGTCTCAATGTATTGGGCAAGGTTGAGCCTATTTTCGAGGAGTTTGAGGGCTGGATGACCGATATCAGCGGTATTCGTGAATACGAAAAGCTGCCCGAAAACGCGAAGAAATACTTGCAGCGCATTGCCGAGGTTTCCGGCGTGGAGCTGGGCATTGTGTCCGTTGGCCCCAACCGCGAGCAAACCATCGTGCTCAAGGAGCTGCTGTAAGCTTAAGCAAGAATAGTGAACTAGTAAAATCCTGCATCCGAAGGGTGCAGGATTTTTTATGTCTTATGTGGCGTTATAATAGGTTTTTCTTGCAGGATTGCGCGTAGTAGGCTATAATGAGTAGGGACATTTACCTGTGATTTTAGCTATAATAAAGCTTTTCATAGTGATTTGTTGTAAGGGAGTATCTTTTAAATGAGGGAGGAATTTTTCTATGGAAAGAAAAGTTGGTACTGTTTCTCGTGGCATTCGCTGTCCCATTATTCGAGAAGGGGATAACCTGCCGGAAATTGTTGTAAATAGTGTGTTGGAGGCAGCGGCAAGCGAGGGCTTTAGCCTGCGCGACCGCGACGTTATTTCTGTAACTGAATCCATTGTTGCTCGCTCTCAGGGCAATTATGCGACTATTGAGGATATCGCTGCTGATGTTAAGGCTAAATTGGGCGGCGGCACCATTGGTGTGATTTTTCCCATCCTGTCCCGTAATCGCTTTGCCATTTGCTTAAAGGGTATTGCTAAGGGTGCGAAAAAAATCGTGCTCATGCTAAGCTATCCCAGTGATGAGGTAGGTAACGCTTTGATTACCTGGGATCAGGTGGACGAGGCCGGTATCAATCCCTATAGCGATGTGCTTACCTTGGAAAAATATCGTGAGCTTTTTGGCGAAAATAAGCATGAATTCACTGGCGTGGATTATGTGCAATACTATGCTGATTTGATCAAGGAAGCTGGGGCTGAGGTAGAGGTTATCTTCGCTAATCAAGCCAAGACGATTTTGCAATATACTGATTGCGTATTAAACTGTGATATTCACACTCGTGCAAGAACTAAGCGTATCCTGTTGGCTGCCGGCGCTAAGGTTGTGTGCAGCTTGGACGATATTTTAAACGCTCCTGTTAATGGCAGCGGCTGCAACGAGCGCTATGGCCTGCTGGGCTCTAATAAATCCACCGAAGATAAGATTAAGCTTTTCCCCAGAGAGTGCCAGGGTATGGTGGAGGAAATTCAGGCTTCTATTTTGGAAAAAACCGGCAAGCATGTAGAGGTTATGGTGTACGGCGACGGCGCCTTTAAGGATCCTCAAGGCAAGATTTGGGAGCTGGCCGATCCTGTCGTCTCTCCCGCCTTTACCAGTGGCCTCATTGGTACTCCCAACGAATTGAAGCTGAAATATTTGGCAGATAATGATTTCAAGAATCTCAGCGGCGCAGCCTTAAAGGATGCTATTTCTGCAGCTATTAAGGCTAAGCAGGGCAGCTTGGTGGGTAATATGGCTTCTCAGGGTACTACTCCACGTCAGCTGACCGATTTAATTGGCTCTCTGTGCGATTTGACTAGCGGCAGTGGCGACAAGGGTACTCCTGTGGTTTTAGTTCAAGGTTATTTTGACAATTTCACTGATTAAGCTTATTGCATAATGTACGAAACGTCCTTCGTGAGAGGGACGTTTTTGTTTGACATGTTTGCTTACAAGAGTTAAACTATTAACAAATAATTAGGAAATGGATTGAAGCTTTGAGCAATACGAAATGAGGTGTAGACAATGAAAATTATTTGCATGGAGCCCTTGGGCGTATCCCAAGCGAAAATAGCAAGCCTTGTTGCTCCCTTAGAAGCAAAAGGTCATGAATTTACTTACTATACTACGAAGGAAACGGATCAAGAAAAGCTTTTGGCTCGCGTTAAGGATGCGGATATCCTGATGCTAGCTAACCAGCCCTTGAGCGCTGCTATTATCGAACAGTGCCCTAATCTAAAGCTTATTGATATTGCCTTCACTGGTGTGGACCATGTGGGACTGGAGGCTGTCCGCGCTCGCGGTATCGTAGCCTGCAATGCTGCAGGCTATTCCACCAACGCTGTGGCAGAGCTAACCTTTGGCCTGGCCATTAGCGCTATTCGTAATATTGTAGCTCTCGATAAGCGTTGTCGTGAAGGCGGCACTAAGGATGGCTTGGTAGGCTTTGAGCTTTTTGGTAAAACCTTTGGTGTAGTAGGTACTGGCGCCATTGGCTCTCGCGTTGCCAAAATCGCTCAAGCCTTTGGCTGTAAGGTGTTGGCCTATAGCCGTACTGTGAAGCCGGAATTGGTCGCTGAGGGCGTGGAATATGTGGATCTGGATACTTTGCTGGGACAGTCCGATTTTGTGTCCCTGCATGTGCCTATGACCGCGGCTACGGCGAAAATGATCAATGCTGAGAGCATCGCTAAGATGAAGGATGGCGCGGTGCTTATTAACTGCGCGCGGGGCGGCGTAGTGGACAGCGAGGCACTGGCGGTCGCTTTGAACAGTGGAAAATTGGCCGCTGCTGGCATCGATGTTTTTGAAAATGAGCCGCCGCTGGCAGTGGAGCATCCTCTGCTGCACGCTAAAAATACGGTGGTTACGCCCCATGTGGCCTTTGCCAGCAAGGAGGCTCTGGAGGCCAGAGCCGACATTGTCTTTGCCAATATTGATGCATTCTTAGCAGGAAAACCACAAAATTTAGTCAAGTGATAATTTGATAGTCTAAAGGCAGCTTTTGAAGAAAATGAGAAATAAGGCGCGAATGTGATTAATAAACTTTCATATTCGCGTCTTTTTCATATTCTCCATAAAAGCCTTAGAGGTTATACATTATTGACACCTATAAATTTTAAAAATATAGTATACTCTAGATGAAGGAAAAAGAGCAGACCTTCCTCTCAAGCTCTAGCTTTCCCGGGCTAGGTACTCCACAGCCCGACCCATGGCGGCGGGCATGGGGAGTGCCTAAAGCCAAAAGAAAAAACATGAAAGGAGGTAGCTGGTATGTGGTGGGCTAAAACTGGTTACAAGATTGCTTATGCAGGCATCGTTGGTGTTTGGGCAGTACTGATGACCATGGTTTTTTACTAAGCCTAGCTCGGCAGGATGAGCCCTTACTTTTACGGAAAGGAGGCAGAAGCATGGATAGCACGACAATCTTAAGCATTGGTATCATCGCCCTGATTTGTGTTGGTGGTATTTGGCTGATGGAGCATTAACGGACTCATTTAAAATTTACCCAAAGGAATGATATACTTGAACACTCTAATAAACAATTCCACGGCTGCTGCAGCACCGTGTTAGCCGCTCGCTGAAATAATGGCGAGCGGCATTTTTCTTTTACGAATGAAAAATCCCCTTGCGATTTGCAAGGGGAAGAATTTACCTGGTTCTTATAATGGCTTATA
The DNA here is from genome assembly GCA_004558595.1 of Phascolarctobacterium sp. GTDB lineage: Bacteria > Bacillota > Negativicutes > Acidaminococcales > Acidaminococcaceae > Phascolarctobacterium_A. The sequence goes on from SFCN01000021.1 coordinate 24,875, forward strand.
GTACTTTTTGCAGCAGGTTAAGCACATTTTGGTGGGTGATTTTTTTAATGGTACTGTCACTGTATTTGGTGGCTAGGTATTCAATCAAGGGCTTATAGTCCTGTACGCCCTGAATGTTGTAGGGAGGATGGCTGATGCCGTCAAAGTCGCTGCCAAAGCCTAGATGGTCATCGTTGCCCATTAGGTTCAGCATATGGTCAATATGCTTGTAAACGCTTTCGATGCAGGCATCGTGATAATCGTTTTCCAAGAATTGACCAGCGAAGGTGATGCCTATTAGGCCATTATTTTCATTGATTGCCAAAATCTGCTTGTCATCTAGGTTACGGGGATGAGCGCACAGAGCCTTAGCATCGGAATGGGTAGCAATGATAGGCTTGGAGCTGGTTTCGATGACGTCCCAAAAGCCTGCAGGAGCAATGTGGGATACATCCACTAGCATGCCTAAGCGGTTCATCTCAGTCACGACCTTGCGGCCGAAAACAGTGAGACCACCGCCGCTGCATTCTTCATTAACGCCGTCAGCGATATCGTTGCGATTGCTCCACACTAAGGTCATGGCGCGCACGCCTAACTCATAGAGGCAGCGTAGGGCTTCCAAGCTGCCGTCAATGGCGCCGCCCTCTTCAATGGCCAAAAGGGAAGCGCATTGATGGTTGAGAACGTCTGCTGCATCTTCTTTAGTACGAACTTGGAGAATATCGATGCCCTGCTCCTTTAGCTTGCGCATTTGCTGTAGATAGGTATCTAAAAGTAGCATGGTGTAGCGCAGGCCTCCGCCGTAGCGATACTCCGGCGTGGGGACGAACATAGCATAAAATTGCAGCATACCGCCTAGCTCTAGCTGACGCTTTACATCAATGTGCTGTTGGTTTTCGTATAAATCGATTTGTTTTTTATAAAGCTCAGTAAGTGTGTCACAATGGCAATCACAAATAAACATTGATAGTACCTCCGTAGAAAAAGAGATGCCCCTCTCTAGAAAGAGGGGCGCTGGTAAACTTATAAATCAATAGCCGGTGTAGTAGAAGAAGAAGGTCATGCCGATGGTTACGGCCATAGCGCCCATCATGGGGATGAAGGTGCGTTTTACCAAATCGAAGCTGGAAACGCCACCCATACCGGATGCTACTACGATAACGGCGGTAATGGGGGAGCAGCTACGCATAATGGAGGCTGCGAAATGCATGGGCAGCAGCATCAATACGGGGTGCAGATTAGTTGCAGCCGCTACAGCCGGGGTCAGCGCCGCAAAGGCGAAGAAGGGCGCGTTACCGGAGCCCATAACAATGGCGGAGCCACCGATAATAGCAACCATTACCAGCATCATGGCCATGGGACCGAAGCCTAAGCTTTGGCTACCATCAATCATAGCCTTGATGGTGCCCATGGAAATAAGGCCTTTGGCGAAGGTTTGACCAGCTACAACCAGGGTGATTACGTTCGCCATTTGCAGACCTAAGCCATCAAAGAAGGTTTGAATATCGCCCAAAACCTTTTGGCCATCGCGCCAACGAATATATTCGCAAATCACGCCGATGAAGAGGCCAATGAACATAGCCATAACGATATTCATCTTGATCCAGGTGATCCACAGGGAGCTGAAGCTGAGAATCAAAGCTAAGGGAATTACCGGCAGGATAGCGTAGAAGGCCGGGGCAGTATCAGATTCGTCCTTAACGGTTTCTACGTCCATGGGTTTAACCACATGACCATCACGCTTATCCATGTATTTTTGAGTGAGGTAATGCAGAACGCCAACAACCACAAAGGCTACAGCAACGATGGGAACTTGATAATGGCTCCAGTAGAAAACAGGGTCCACACCTGCAGTTTCGGCGGACAAAATGGTGCCGGTATCACTGGGGCTCCAGTCGAAGCAGAGAGTAGTAGCTACGGCAGCGGTTGCAGATAAACGAGAAACACCTAAGCCGATCAGAATGGGGAACATGGTTACCATCAGCAGCATAGCCAGGCCGGAGGCGCTGTTAATGCACAAACCGATGAGCATACCGACGATCCAGGTACCGCTCATAACGATATAGGGAGATTTTAGCGCCAACAGGGGCTTAATGGTCATACGAACCAACGCGCGGGAAGCGCCAATTTTGTCCATATATTTAGCGAAGGCGCCTACGGACATAATGTTCAGACCGAGTTTGCCAACGTTGGAGCTTAAGGTGGCACGGATAAATTCAAAGGCATCCAAGAATACGGAACCTGTAGTAGCCTTGGCGCCTAAAATTTGGCCATAGCCCAAAATAGAAGCCAACCACATTAAAATCATACCGCCCATAAAGAGCACAGGCTGGGGCTTGAACTTTTTGTAGATTAGATAGCCGACCCAAAAAGTTACCACAGCAGAAATAACAACACCCATTTGCAACATCCTTTCTTTACTTAATTTTATGCAAAAATATGGTGATTACATTATATCATGAATGGCATGGGGCAGCAAGAAAAACCTGCCTTTTCCGTATGCGTACAAAAGACAGGTTTCTTTATAATAGACAACGATATCTGAGGGCTTAGACTTTAGGCTTCTTGGCTGGCCTGTAACGCTTGCAGGGCATGCTGGATATACAGCTTTTGAATAGAGGGGTAGCGGCCGATGCCATTTAAATGCCCCGTGGTTGTGATGCCCAAGGCCTGTATTTGGGATTTCCAGCTATCCGGCTCATCGCCATACATGTCGTTATTGGCGTGGTCGCCAGCTACCACCATCAAAGGATAAAGATGTACATGCTTATAACCTCGTTCTTGTACTTTGTTTAGAACAGTAGCGAAATTAGGCATATCCTCATCCTCGACTGTACCTACTAAGACATGGGCTTGGCGCGCAGCAAATAGCTCCTGCAGCTTCAAATAGGTGTAGCCATGGGCAGCATTATTGGCTCGGGGCGTGCCATGTCCCATAAAGATTACTCCTTCATTCTCGCCCAAGGGGGGGAGCTGGGCTAGCAAAGCAGTAACAGCTAGTTGATAATCCTCATCATTGACAATAAGAGGCCTGCTAATAATAATGCTTTTAAAGAGGGGCAGGAAGCGCTCCTTGAGAGCTAGAATTTTTTGCTCAAACTCTTCACCGTGCAGTAAATGGGTAGGCTGAAGCAATATTTCTTCATAGCCTGCTGCAGATAATTTGTGGAGGATCGC
>SFCN01000084.1 GCA_004558595.1 Phascolarctobacterium sp.
GATTACATCGTATTGGGATTGCAAAGTGATGTTAGCAGCAACTAAATTAGTTGCGCTACCGCTGCCTACGATTTCCACGTTAGCCTCATCATTGATGAGTTTAATGTCGCCAGTTGCTCCCAAAATCTGATTAACAACGATCTTGTTGGCCTCGCCACTTGCATAGTTATGCACAGTCAAGCTACCCTCAAACTTATTAACGTCAGATTCAGAGGTATAGCCCAGGCTTACATTAAAATCTGCTGCAGCGGTATTACCATTGCCGATGACTACGGTGCCGCTAGAGCGCCTATCCACAATCACATTCTGCAGCTGGTTCAGCTTGCTATCCAAGCTAATGCCTTGACCATTGAGAGATAGCTTGGTCACTGACATTTGATAGTTATCAGCTGCGCCCTCAGTATAACTCTCAACGATATTGGGACTATGATCATGATGCTCTGCATAAGCAATCATCTCTGCTTCATCCGCAGTCAGACTGCCCTTAGTGAGCATTATCTTGTTGCCGGCACTAAATAGAGCGCGAGCATTTTTATTAGCATTTTGGACGGTGATAATTGCGCCATTTTGTTGCAAATCATTACCAGCGTAAATGCTCAGGCTTTGCGCACCACTGAAGCTACCGCCATTAAGCTGCACGTTATTGCCGGCCTGCAAGAACAATACCTTGCTAGCCAGCTCACCACTATTTACAAGTACATCATGAGCTGCCTTGAGGGCCAGCTTATCCGTACCTTTAATATTCTGTGCATTATTGACAATTATATCCTTACCGCTACCAAGATAGGTATCGGGAGCAGTGATGCTAACTCCATTATCAAGTTTTAAATCTCCCGTAACATATGCGCTTGCAGTTTCACTTGCGCTGACAGCGTTTTCCAGATTCAGAGCGCCATCCACGTAAATGCCCACGTTTTTCAAGGAAGAATTGCTATTCGTAGAAGCAACAGTCAAATTCAGCACGCCTGCCGGACCTTGAGCCACCGCAGTCTTGCCGTCCGTGCTAGCCACGCCTGTTACATAAACATTGTCTAGAGCACGCAAAATCACATTGCTAACATTGGTATCGTTAGCAGAACTGCTTGACGCTACAGAATTCAAAATACGAATACCATTATTTTTATCACGATAAATAATGGGTTTATTATTAGTATCAACAAGAACATTGCCGTCCTTATCGGTTTCATTAACAGGCTCGCCAATGCTGCCGCCGCGAGCTTCGAGAACAATATCGCCATTGTTTTCCGCACGAATATAGTTCACAGCGTCGGTGCCGTTCACAACGCCCATAATGATGTTTTGATCAGAGCCGAGGTAGATATCGCCACCGCTGGAAACATTACGCACAATTAAACCATTGCTACCCTTCTGGTCCACATAAATACCACCGCTTGAAATTGCGCTTATGCCATCAACATTCTTATCCGCACCAAGCAAATTAGTCGTAATGTGATTAACAGCCGTACCAATGGAGCCACGGGCAGCAGTAAGTACCATATTCTTGCCGGTGATAGTAGTTTCTGCAGCATTGGCAGCATTGTAAATACCGCCCAAGCTGGTCAAATTAATCTCGCCCACATTGGTCAAAATATTGTTAACAAAAAGGTCTTTATTTTGAGTAATAGGAGTGCCTTCACCATTGGCCAGCTTCTGCTCACGACCTTGTAAGAAAATATCACCATGCAAAGCATTGCTGCTTGCAGCACTAGTGGCAGCTGATTGAATAGTGAGCTTGCCGTTGACCACAGTGGTCCCTTGTCCAGTTGCCTCTATCTTAGTAGTCTGCTGAATACCAATGGGAATGGTTTCCGTATAAACAGCATAGGTGTGTCCATTATCACCGGTCTCCCAAGCAACTTTAGTAGAAGCGTCCAATTTGCTCAATGCCTTGAGATCATCAAGGTTCTTGTAATTGCCACTAGCATCTTTATCCAGTAGGGTCGCAGCATCAATTCTCTTCTCAATACCACTATTCATACCCACGCTATCTGCCACGTTAATGGTAATATTGTGACCAATAATGTTGGGGTCCTTATCAGAAGTGCTGGGCAATGCGGAAGTTTCAGGGTTGACGATGCTATCCTGGACAGCATAAAGCAGAGCATAAGTATCCCATGCCTCGTAAGCATCCTTCTTAGCGGATTGATTTTGGAAATTTTTAGCAGCCAGCATGTCTGCATCGGAGCCTGCAATATCGACTATGCCCAAACGTTTCCATCTAGCAACCATATCATCGGCATCACCACGGTCGCTGGATACATAGGGCAGAGCATCCTCAACGCTGCCATGAGCCACTGTTAAGGTAACATCGCCTTCCGTAGCATAAATTCTGCCGATGCGCATGTTGCCATCAACCATCTCCAGATTGATATCACCCTTTGCAGAGGCATTTACAGAAGCATCCAAGGTATCCAAGCCTATGGGCTGCTGGCCTGCGTAGAGCTGCAAAGCAGTTACAGAGCCATCCTCTTGTGCGTGTCCATAAATGGAGCCATTATTAGAATTCAAATCAATGCGGTCGGCAACAATCAGGCTGCCAGCCTTTTGGGAAATATTTCCTTCAGGACCCGAGGTAGTAATTTCTACCAAACCGGTCACACCCGTGGTCTTGACTCCACTTGCGTTCACAGGCACGGAATTAGCGTTATTATTGGTAACCACGGAGCCAAGATTGCCTAAAACTACATTGCCTTTAGCTAAATATGCACCCTTGACAGTAACATCAATACTATTTTGGGCAATGGCATTTTGATTGCTCATGCTGTTGACAGCACTTAAATTTACAGTATCCCCTGCAATAACGGTAATATCCGTCATATCCTTGGCTGCGGATAGATTAATATTGGCGCCATAAAGCGCACCGCCGCTTTGGATTAAGGAGCCACTTTGAGAAGTGATATTAACCGTACCCTTCTCATTCCGTCCTGTTACCACATCATTAGTAATGGCCTCGTAAAGTGCCTTATTGCCCACAGTGCCGGTTAGTTCAATATTATTAATGGAGGTTACGTTAACATTGCCGCTGTCCGCATTATTGCCAACGAATTTAATATTAATAGGATTATCAGCCTTGACACTGGCATCATAGGTATAGAGGTCACCACTAGTTTTGGTCCAGGTTACTTCATAATGCTTATTGATACCCCAGAGGCCAGTAGAATACTTACGTTCACCTTCCTTGACGGTTTGATTACTTAAATTCTTATGGGTAATCTTAACATAGCTATTGCCAGTAGTATCCAGTCTTATGGTTTCACCAGGAGTGCGGTTCTTATTATTGGTGAAGCCTGTTTCAATTGGCTGCGCCTGATGTGTCTCGGTCCATGCAGCGAGCTGTTCCGTAGGAGCACCATTGGACCACATGCCCCAGCCGCCTTCTTTAAAATCCTGCCTATAGCGATTAAAGGTAGTTACCTCCTTACCGGTGGTCCAAGTATAACGCAAGCCCGTTTGCGGAGCATAGTTATAGGAACCGGTAAAGCTGCTAGAGGTGCCAGTAGAAGAGATCTTGCCTCCAGCAAGAATGTCCTTGACAGTTACCTTGCCGTTGGTAATTTCCGTGAGCTTTCCTTTTGCTGTATCCGTAATACTTACCAAGCCAGCCACATCATGTGTAATCAAATCGCCCACTTGTAAATCGTAGCTAGTGGTGTTATTAACAGTAATATTGCTTACGCCGTCTAGGCAAACAATCTTGCCACTACCGGTGCTGGAAATGCGGCCTGTGAGATAAATCTTACCGCCGCTGGCATCCACATTCTGCACCAGAATCTTTTGCGTGGAGGGATTATAGTACACATTTAAGCGATACTTATAGCATTGAGCAGTCCTGTCCCAATAAGCACCCCCATCAATGATTTTGTATTGCTCGCCAGTAGTGACAACGCTGTCGCTAATAGCCTTGCCCGTATAGGCATTATTGATTTGGGTAATGCGATCCTGCACATTGGCATCAGAAATATCGGCATAGTAGTCCCCAAAACCACTTTGGATAACGCCATTGATGTTGATATCGGAGGCATTAATATAAACACTGCCACCTGCTATATAGCTTCCGCTACCCTTGCTGCCATCGTCAATAGGAGTGTCAACATAGCTCAAAGTATATTGTCCAACGGAATTTTTAATTATTTGCTGATACTGCGCATCATATTGCTGGCGCACGTCGCCACCGATGCTTACAATGCCATCAGTATAGCCCTGGGTAATATTGCCATTTTCCGCAATGATATTTATAGTACTGCCACTAACAGATACGGCATCTTTAACATCCTTACCTTGCATAAGAATGCTGTCATAATCACTCTTAATAGTTACAGTACCCTCTTTAGAATAAATATTGCCCTGAATCTGAATATTGGCCATGGGTCTGTAGCTGCCTGTATGAGAGCCTGTTTCGTCAGTGAAGCTATAGTTCAGCAAGTTGCCGTTATACTTACCATGAATATTGATAACGCCGGATTCGCCGTCCGCAGCCTCGATAGTTGTAAAGCCAGCATCAGTACTGTCTTTATTGAGCGCTTTAATGCTTTGGTTAAAGGCAGCAGTATCTGCCCCATCCACATTTTGGCCATTGTAAACCAGCTTGCCACCGGGGTCGCCCACGATAATAGAGTTTACCTTAGTCATTAAGTTCGTGTTATTGGTAATATTGATTACCGGGGTACCCTGAGCCTTAGTAACGCCAGTACCACCGGAGCTCTTGAACACATCTGTATCCACAGTGATATTACCACCGGAGCCCACTAATTCAGGAATTTCTACATAATCAACTAATAAGGACGCCTTTGGCTCAAGGACATAAGTAGTATTCTGAGGATCGCTATCTTTTACCGGAACCCTTTCAGCAAGGCCCAAAGTCAGCATTTCTTCGAGAATGCGATTAGCCTCTGCCTGATAGCCCAAGTAAACAGCAGAATTAGCACCATCCTTTTCGTATTCGTTCATCAAATCCAGGATGGCATTATAGCGTTCATACAGGGTGTTGGCATAGTTTTCACTGCCAAAGGTCAAAGAATCCTTACTCAAGCCGGTGCTCTCATTGGCATCCACAGTAATTGTAATATCACCACTGTTTTTAGCGCCAGCTACTGATTGACGCATATCCTTATCGAGGATAACAATATCACCCGCTGTACCGATGGTAATATCGATTTTATTAGCAATACCCGCAATAACGCTACCATTAATGTTAACAAAGTTATTGGCAGTTTTGCCATTAATGGTTTCACCTTTGTCAGTTGTAACAAACTTAGAATCGCGATTAGTATAATATATACCTACATAGCGACCACTGGTCGTGCGAGCCATTTCGCGACCTGTAGAAGCATAAAGATTGGTGTGACGCACGCTGGTGCTGGCACTGCTTGCATCCACGGTAATCTGATTATTTTGTTGGATATTATTCGTTACGGTGGGCTTAAGCGTAATGGGCAGAACAGAGCCCACAAAATCTGAAGCTTCCGCATCCAAATCCAGTGTAGCCACGCTACCATCAGCATTCTTGCCTGCATAAAGATTAACATCCTGCAAGCTATATAAATCACTGCCAGAAAGGAGATTGATTTTATTGTTACGTGTGAGATTGTTCTTTACAATAGCATCGGCACCGCCCCAGGCACCGGTAGAAAACTCAGAATAAGCGTAGGTAAAGAGCTTCAGGTCGTCCGCTGCAGACAGGGTAATATCCTTATAAACCTTGGTGGTTTTTAGGTTAGAGTTCTGTACCTTGACCTCTTCATCATTGGTAATATTATTGGTAACTCTTGATTCCACGCCACCCATAGCAGAGGCAGTATAAACATAACCATTCGCCTGCAGCTGCTCCTCGGTGTGAGCAATGGCCTTTAGATCGCCACCGCTTTGAAGCTTGCTATTTATCAGA
>SFCN01000085.1 GCA_004558595.1 Phascolarctobacterium sp.
GACCGCCGTTATGACTATATAGAAACTGGTTCTTTAATGGGCATTCGCAAGAATACGAAGGATATACTCATTCCCTCCGAAGAGCATCATATCCAAATGTATCCCCTAGATTTCGAGGAATTTTTATGGGCCATGGGAAATGACATGCTCATGGAGTATATCAAGCACTGTTACATAAAAAGAATGCCTATGGGCCAAGCTATGCATCGTAAAGCTATGGATTTTTTTCGTCAATACATGATTGTAGGCGGAATGCCACAGGCTGTAGCTGAGTATGTAAAGACAAAGGATTTTGACAGGGTAGATCGTATCAAGAGAGATATTTTAGCTCTTTATCGAGATGATATAGCCAAGCATGCGGAGGGATATCAGCTTAAGGTTCGGCAAATTTTTGATGATGTGCCCGCTCAACTACAAAAACATGATAAAAAGTTTAAGCTGGCATCGCTCAAAAAAAGTGCTCGTTTCCGTGAATATGAGGATGCCTTTTTCTGGCTCAAGGATTCTATGATAGCCAATATGTGTTATAACACATCAGCTCCCAGCATCGGCCTGCGTTTGAATATGCAAAGACTGACCTTAAAGTGCTACATGGGTGATACAGGCCTTCTTATAAGCCATGCTTTTGATGAAAACGGCCTATTAAGCGAGGAAATATATAAAAAACTTCTCTTTGATAAGCTAGAGGTTAATAAAGGTATGCTTATTGAGAATATAGTGGCCCAAATGCTGGTAGCCAGTGGCCATAAACTATATTTCTATGCCAATTCATCTACAGAAGCTATCAATAGAATGGAAATCGATTTTTTAATTGCTAAGAGTAAAATTGGCAGCAGACACAATATTTCTCCCATAGAAGTAAAATCAAGTAATAGATACACCTTAAGTTCCATCAAAAAATTCATGCAACAATTCAGAGAGCAGCTTAATGAGCCTATTGTTCTTCATCCTAGTGATCTTAAGCTTGAGAATGATATTGTGTATTTGCCATTATATATGACACCCTTGTTGTAAGACCTTATGGATGATATATTAAAAAAAAGCTAGCACGCTGGCTATAGCAGTCAGCGACGCTAGCTTTTCGCTATTACTAGGCAAATCCTTGGTGGGGTAGACAAATCTTTAGTACATTAGAAGATTATTTATTAGACAATCTGAACATAATCATCCTATTTGTTATTGCTTATAGTAACAAAATGTGCTACAATGAAGATGTTTCTTTACGCTCTTTTACAGGTGGCGTATACTTGTGGAAGAGACAAATATCGTACTAAAATCATACTGAGGCTACCGGAGCAGCATTTTAGACCCTAGGAAGGCTTTGGCTTTAAAGTGGTAGAGTATGATTATTATGGGATAATTAAAGGGAATATATTTTCTAGGTTGGGAGGAGTTATCTCTTGTTGATGAATGGCGCACAGGCTATCTTAGAAAGCCTGAGACGAGAAGAGGTTGACATTGTTTTTGGTTATCCTGGTGGCGCAGTATTAGATTTATATGATGCTGTCTACCAGGCTAAATTTCCCCATATTTTGACTCGCCATGAGCAGGGCGCAGTGCATGCCGCTGATGGCTACGCTAGGGCTACGGGTAAGGTGGGTGTATGCTTCGCTACCTCCGGCCCAGGCGCGACGAATTTGATTACAGGTATTGCAACGGCTAACATGGACTCCATTCCTATGGTTTGCTTCACCGGTCAGGTGGGCAATCCCTATATCGGTAAGGATTCCTTCCAGGAGGCCGATATTGTGGGCATTACCACTCCTATTACCAAGCATAATTATTTGGTAAAAAAGGCGGAGCAGCTGCCTCGGGTTATTAAAGAGGCCTTTTTTATCGCTAGAACAGGTCGTCCCGGTCCTGTGGTAATCGATATTGCTAAGGATGTATTCTCTACGCAATTTGAATATGAATATCCTAAATCCGTCAATCTGCGGGGCTATAGCGGCGAATTCACCGGTAATGAGGAAGAGATTGTGGCTGTAGTGCAGGCCATTAAAAATGCCAAGCGTCCTCTGTTCTTTATTGGCGGCGGCATGACCCTGTCCGGCCAAAGCAAGCTTTTCCGCGAGGTTGTTAAGATGAGCTCTATTCCGGTAATTTGCTCTCTCATGGGCTTGGGCTGCGTTCCCTCCACCGACGAGGGCTTCCTCGGCATGGTGGGTATGCACGGCTCCTACGCAGCCAATATGGCGGTGCAGGAATGCGATTTGCTGATTACCTTGGGCGCACGCTTCGACGACCGCGTTACCGGCAAGCTCAGCGCCTTTGCTCCTAATGCTAAAATCGTGCATTTCGAGGTTGATAAAGCGGAAATCAACAAAAATGTTCCTGTGGACTATCCTGTCTTCGGCGATTTGCGTTGGTCCATGCCGATTTTCCTGAACCTGATGATTCGTTCTTTGGACGACTTTGAAGGTCATATCGCTGAATGGCGCGAGCATGTTATTGCTATGAATAAGGAGCATCCCTTTGCTTATAAACACGACGCAGCAACTATTTTGCCCCAGCAGCTGATTGAGAAGGTGTCTGACTTGGTGGATGATGATACCATCGTGGTAACCGACGTAGGACAGCACCAAATGTGGGCTGCCCAATTTTTCAATAGCCGCAAGCCCCGTCAGTTCCTGACCTCCGGCGGTTTGGGTACCATGGGCTACGGCCTGCCCGCCGCTATGGGCGCTAAGCTGGCTAAGCCCGGCCAAAGGGTTGTAGTCTTTACCGGTGACGGCTCCATTATGATGAATATTCAGGAGCTGGCTACCATGGCTGATAATAATATTGATGTGAAGATTGTGCTGCTGCATAACAGTGTTTTGGGCATGGTTTACCAATGGCAAAAGCTGTTCTACGGTCATCGTTTCTCCAACACCATTATGGACACCAAGGTGGATTTTGTGAAGTTGGCTGAGGCTATGGGCATTAAGGGCGTAAGAATTCAAGGCCTAGAGGGCTTTGAGGCGAACCTGAAGGCTGCTTTAGAGGGTGAGGGCGCGACCTTAATCGATGTCATCCTGCCTCCTAATGAGGACGTATTGCCCATGGTTGCGCCCGGCGCGCAGCTGGATAACATGGTGTTAGGAGATTAAAGCGATGAAGAAATATAATTTAGCTATTTTAGTAGATAATAAGCCCGGCGTATTGACTCATGTGTCCGGTCTTATCAGCCGCCGCGCTTTCAATATTGAAAGCATTTCCGCCGGCTATACTGAAGAAACAGACGTAACCCGTATTAATATCGAGGTTTCCGTAGAGGATAAGCATGAGCTGGAGCAGGTTATTAATCAGCTCTCCAAGCTCATCGATATCATTAAAATCGTTAATCTGGGCGAGGTCGACTCCATTGTGCGCGAGCTGGTGCTGTTAAAGGTACGTGCCAATAAAGAAACCCTGAAGGATATTCGCAATATTGTGGATGTTTTCCGGGGTAAAATTGTGGACATTAGCCCGGAGAATGTTGTTATCGAAATTACTGGCTCCCAAGGAAAGATTGAAGCGATTTGCGAGATGATGGCGCAATTTGAGATTATCGAAATCGCCCGCACCGGCACCATTGCTATTTCCAGAGGTCCTATTCCCGTAAAAGAAATGTAAGAGGTCAAAAGTATGAGTATGCAAATGGAATTCATCAAGGTGCTGCCTTCTCCTCAAGCCTTGATGGAGGATTATCCCATTAGCCAAGCTTCCAAAATGTTGAAGCTGCAACGTGATGAGGAAATTAAGAATATTTTCACCGGCAAGGATGACCGTTTCTTAATGGTTATCGGCCCCTGCTCCAGCGATAATGAGGATGCGGTTTTAGACTATGTACATCGCTTGGCCAAGGTACAGGAAAAGGTTAAGGATAAAATCTACATCGTGCCGCGCCTGTACACCAATAAGCCCCGTACTATCGGCGTGGGCTATAAGGGTATGCTGCACCAGCCCTCTCCCGATGGCAAGGAGGATATGCTGGGCGGTATCATCGCCATTCGCAAGATGAATGTGCGTGTCATTGAAGAAACCGGCATGACCGGCGCTGAGGAAATTCTCTATCCTGAGGTTTTCCGCTATCTATCCGACCTATTGAGCTATGCAGCAGTGGGCGCTCGCTCCAGCGAGGATCAGCTGCACCGCATGATCGCCTCTGGCGTAGGCATTCCCGTAGGCATGAAGAACCCCACCTCCGGCGACTTATCCGTTATGCTGAACAGCGTCGCTGCGGCTCAGCATGAGCAGGAATTCCTCTTCCGCGGTTGGGAAGTACGCACTAAGGGCAATGAGCTGGCTCACTCCATTCTGCGCGGCTATGTTGACCCCTATGGCAACAGCTATCCTAACTATCACTACGAGATTCTGCGCAATGTGTATGCTATGTATGCAGAGCGCAAGCTGAAGAATCCTGCTATTATTGTGGATACTAACCACAATAACTCCGGCAAAAAATGGGCTGAGCAGCCCCGTATCGCCAAGGATATCGTTAATTCCTGCAAGCTGAATCCAGATATCAAGAAAATAGTGAAGGGCTTGATGGTAGAGTCCTATATTGAGGATGGTTGCCAAGCCATTAGCGATGGCGTTTTCGGCAAATCCATTACCGACCCCTGCTTAGGCTGGGAAAAAACCGAGCGCATGCTGCTGGATTTGGCTGATCTGTTGTAAAAACATTAGGGAGGAAGTTTCTAAATGCTTAATCAAGTTTCTTTGTTCACCGAAAATACACAAGGTGGTTTGTTAAAAATTACTAGTATTCTTAAAAAGGCTGATATCAATATCTACACCATGCTGGCCAACGACAGTGCTGAATATGGTATTGTACGTTTAATCGTTGACAAGGGTGATGTCGCTATTGAAGCCCTTAGAGCCGCAGGCCTGCAATGCCGTCAGGACAAGGTTATCGCCGTGGAAATGAACGATACTCCGGGCTATCTGGATGGTATCCTCGCCGCTCTCGATAACGCTAATATCGATATTTCCTACTTGTACATCTCCTTTAACCGCGAGAATGTTAAGCCCGTTGTAGTTTTCAAGACCACTGAGCCCGAGACCGCAACCTTCCTGATTGGCCGTGGCTATAAGCTGGTAGAAAAATTCTAAGCGGACAAAAGAAATAACATGATATTTACGAAGGGCCTTATGTTCCTAGATGTGGACATAGGGCCTTTTTCTTATGTAAAAAAGAGAAATTTGGCAAAATGGCGGATTTACGACCCCCTGTAGCACTTTATTTTTGACAAATTATGAGATAAACTGTATTTGTGAAGGTGTGCGAAAATTTAAAAACATATAATTTGCGATGTGCTCTACATAATTGTAACAGGAAAAGAGGCTTTATATGGGAAGTTTTGATAAAAGAAACGAAATTTTTTTAGAAGCTCTAAGCAGATTTAGTAGCTTAATCCTGCTTTTTGCTTTCTATGGCTTTGTATTTCTGCTGACCGAAATTACAGTCAATATCAGAGCTGCCGAGCTTTGGGGTGAAGGCTCTGTTCTTGGCGTTTATGCTGTGGGCTTAGTTTGCACCGGTAGTGGCTATTTAGCCTATACCTTAGCTCAACGGTGTCTTCTGAAAGAGCAGTATCGCAAGCTGATGCTATTTCTAATAAGCTTTATGGCCATGGTTGGTGTTAGTGTTTTGCTTTATACCTCTGGCAATCTAGCTATTCCTGCAGGCTGTTTAGCTCTTTTAGCCATGGGCTTTTTGGCAGCAGCTATATATTACTATATGTCCTGCGCTTTTGCTTATGTGTGATAAAGAAGCAATAGAAGTGCAAAAAATTTTGCCGTTCCTATCCGACACTTGGCCATTGTGTCGGATAGGTCGGGCGGTTATTC
>SFCN01000086.1 GCA_004558595.1 Phascolarctobacterium sp.
ATTTCACTACAAGTAAATTTTATTTAGCAATACGATAAGCAGCCTTACCACTATTTTTAGCCTCGTACATAGCTACATCACTCTTTTTCAAGAGGATATCTACATCATCCACGGCCTCAGTATAGGCGATGCCCACACTTGCAGATAAGCCTTGGAAGTTTTGATAATCCTCAACTAAAAGAGTAAGCTCGTCTAAGAACGCTTGGGCGTAAGCAGCAAGCTCTACCTCGGTTTTGTGTCCCACGACGGTGCACACAAATTCATCCCCACCAAAGCGCACGCATACGCCCTCTTCAAAAATCTTTTCCAAAATCCTTGCCACACGGCACAGGAGCTCGTCACCGGCCTCATGACCGTAGTTATCATTAATATGCTTGAAATTGTCCAAATCCAGATAGAAAATATTAATGGGCGTGCCCTGCTCCTTAATCTGGGACATGTATTTATAGAAATAACGACGATTGTACAGACGGGTCAGAGTATCTGTTTCAGCAGCATTGACAAGCTTCTCCATTAAACGCCTTTCGTCGGTTACGTCAATGGCGCAGCCTACGGTACCAATCAGCTCATGATTGTCATCATAAATAGGTGTTTTATAGGTGGAAAATTGACGCAGTCCCTTGCGTGTCTTTACCTTTTCATCAAAAAGCAGTGTCTTTTGCGCCCGCAAAACCTCTTCTTCCGTCTCTAAACATACATATTCGCCGGCAGCATATTCTTCAGGCTTCAAATCCCAAATATAGTAATGACCGCGGCCCTCTACATCACTTTTTTCCTTGCCTACAGCGGCACAGAAGCTATCATTAACCTTTAAATGAGCGCCCCTAATGTCCTTGTACCAAATCAAGGGCGGAATACTATTTATCAGTGTTTCAAAATAATTTTGGGTCAGGTGATAATCCTTGTCCTTTTTGATAGCTGCGAAAAGCTTGGTGATTTTCCCATCCAGGAGCTTGTCGCTCAAGGGCAGCTGCCAGACATCATCCAGCTGAGCTATGAGCCCATCGCTCAGCTGCTCTAGCTGGGCTCCCGTGCCCACATATACCTTGGTAGCGTTGGGCTTAAGCAAGGACAAAGCCTGCTCTAAGGTAGGCACATCACTTTGGCAAAGCAATAAATCAGCCTCTGCTATAGAAGCATCCACCTTATCCACATGGGAAACTATATTGGTAAAGCCTGCTAAGGAAGGAAAAGCTGCAACCTTTGCATATAAGGAAAGGTCTTGGCTTAAGATGATTACTTTGTAGTTGTAATGATACATAAGACACCCCGCCTAAAAAAATTTTATGGAAATGGAAACGGAAATAAAAGACAAATGTACTCGCTTATTACAATTATAGCACATTCAAATAGAATTTTCCATAATAAATTTTCAAATAATTACTATTTTTCAAGTTAAAAAACTGTTAAATGTGTACATTATTAGACTATATAAGCGCTCTGAATAGCAATTATAAGCTAACTTAGCTGAATTTCACCTTAATTTAGGAGACAAAATACCCTTTAGCCGTTTCCGGCTAAAGGGTACTCAGTGTTATTCTTTTGTATCAGCTATAAGCTTACATATCCTCAGTCTGCTCAATAGCGCCCTTCACCTTATTGGTCTTTTGCCAGAAGAAGGTAGCTATGATTAATGCGATACCAACGCCGTCGGTAATGGTACCGGGGATAATCATGCATACGCCACCAACCAAGAAGGCTAGTCTCTGAGCCGTATTCAACAGGTTCTGGCAGAAGCCGATCATGGACATGGATACGCCCCACATACCGATAATCGCAGTGAACGCGCTATAGGTAATGGTAAAGGCCGTAGCGTTAATCATCAGCAGCTCCGGCGCCAGAACGAAAATATAAGGCACGATGAAAGCCGCGATGGCCAGCTTGGCAGCGATAACGCCGCAGCGCATGGGGTTAGCGCCAGCGATACCGGCGCCGGCATATGCGGCCAGCGCAACCGGCGGAGTTACGTCGGCGACAATACCGAAGTAGAAGGCGAACATATGAGCCGCTAAAACAGGCACTTGCATTTGAATCAAGGCAGGAGCCGCAATAGTAGAAGTAATTACATAGTTAGCAGTGGTGGGCACGCCCATACCCAGGATCAAGGAGGTGATCATGGTAAAGAACATAGCCGGCAACAGCTTACCGCCAGCCAGATCCAGTAACGCGGTAGCGACCTTCAAGCCCACACCGGTTTTAGTAACTACACCGATGATGATGCCGGCGGTAGCGCAGGCAATCAACACGCCCAAAACACCCTTGGAGCCATCGATGAGGCCTTGGATGATTTGCTTAAAGGAAATACGAGTGGATTTACGCATGCAAGCGCAGATAATGCTCAGAGCGATAGCAGCCAAAGCCGCACGCATGGGAGTATAACCGCTTACCAAAAGGTAAATAATGACGATCAAGGGAATTGCCAAATGGCCCTTTTCAAAGAACAAATCCTTGAATTTAGGCAGCTGGTCACGGGGAGTACCCTTCAGACCAAATTTTTTCGCTTCATAGTGAACGCCCAGCCATACGCCAATGTAATACAGCATGGCAGGAATAACTGCTGCTTTAACAACATCGAAATAAGGCACGCCTACGAATTCAGCCATCAGGAAGGCCGCAGCGCCCATTACAGGGGGCATCAGCTGACCGCCGGTAGAAGCTGCTGCTTCTACTGCGCCGGCAAAGGCAGGACGATAGCCCAGCTTTTTCATCATAGGAATGGTGAAGGAGCCGGTGCCGGCAACGTTACCAACGGAGGAGCCGGAAACGGTGCCCATAAGGCCGGAGGACAGAACTGCTACCTTAGCCGGACCGCCTGCTGCCCAACCGGCAATGGCGTTGGCCAAGTCGATAAAGAATTTGCCCAAGCCGGTAGCTTCCAAATAAGCGCCGAACAGAATGAACAAATAGATAAAGGTTGAGGATACGCCCATGGGAGTACCGAAAATACCCTCGGTAGTAAAGAAGAGATGATCAAACATTTCCTCCAAGCCCACACCACGATGAGCCATAATACCGGGAACATAAGGACCGAAGAAGGCGTACAACAGGAAGACGAAGGCCACGATAATCATGGGCCAGCCTACTACACGACGGGCGGCTTCAAAGACAAGCACAGTACCGATTAGACCCACAATAAAGTCCGTTTCCGTGTTCATACCGGCACGCAGAACCAACTCGCTGTAATTAACCACAATGTACATGGCGGAGCAAGCGCCCACAATGGCGAAAACTACGTCAATGGGATTCATCTTGGTTTTGGACCAGGATTGTCTCGTAGGATATAAAAGGAAAATCAGCAAAAAGCCAAAGGCCAAATGGATAGCGCGCTGCAGATGAGCGTCTAAAATGCCGAAGGTTGCTGTATACAGCTGGAAGGCTGCAAATAAAATACAAATACCATTGATAATATAGCCCCACAAGCCACTCATTTCACGCTTGTTGGACTCTTTATCAAATTTTTGCAGTACCTCTTCTGCAGAAAGTTCTCTAATCTTTTCTTCTTTTGCAGACATTGGGTATCAGCTCCTCTCATTAATCTCAACAAAATAGTCAACTAAAAATTTTCCCACCAGTACTGATAACGGTACTGGATTTTAATCTTAATGGCCGTACCTTGACCGTAAAGCTTGATCAAATCATAATCATCCTCACCATGCACCAAATGCTGCATGGCCTGCTCGGAAATGCGCAGCGCCAGCTCTTTATAGGGTCTGTTCATTTCCAAGTTAAATCTACCGTCAGCGGTACGTGTCAGCTTGCCCTCGCTGGGAGCATAGGGGTAACCCCACCCCAACGAAGAAAACCGCGTGTGGGTCATGAGCATCTGCCCAACTCCCTGCACTAAAAAGTAATCGTCCCAGGCTGTTTTTTCCACCGAATGAGTCAGGCTAAGGCGCCACTCATCCCCAGGATAAGTCCCAAAGGCAAAGGGCTGCCTCTCCCCCTCCGGCACCACAGCAACCACTAAACGGCTGGCATACCAGCCCCAAAACAAGGCCAGTATAATAACTATAATTACAAAATACTTAACTGGGAAAAAAGACCGGGAGCCGGCAATAGCCGGTTTCCGGTCTTTGAAGTTCGGCTTCATGGAAAAATCTTATTTCTCGTTAAAGAATTTTTCAGCGCCCGGGTTCAGTTTAATGGACATGCCATCTTTACCAGTAGCCTTGGAGATAGCGCCTGCTGCGGAGTGAGCAGCCTTCATACGATCCAGGTTGCCATACAGAGCCTTAGCTACGCTGTAAGCGGTATCGGCATCCATCTTATCGGTAACTGCCAGCATGCATTTAACTGCAACTGCCGGAACGTCTTCAGCTTGTTTAGCATAGGTACCCTTCTTGATAACCAGCTTGGTGTAGAAGGGATATTGTTTAATCAGTTCGTCAGCCTTAGCAGCTTCAACAGGAACCAGAACTACTTCGTTTTGAGTGGAGATATCTTGGATAGCAGCGGTGGGATGGCCAGCGGTTACGAAAGCAGCGTCAACGTTGCCGTCTTTCAGAGCGCTTGCAGCTTCACCGAAGGACAGGTATTGAACTTTGATATCGTCATATTTAATGCCATAGGCTGCCATGATTTGACGAGCGTTAGCTTCGGTACCGGAGCCAGCAGCGCCTACAGCGATGCGTTTGCCTTTGAAATCAGCAACGGATTTGATGCCGGATTTTTTCAGGGTTACGATTTGCACGGTTTCAGGATACAGGGTAGCCAAGCCTTGCAGGTTAGCAACCTTCTTGTCCTTGAACATCTCAGTGCCGTTAGCAGCATAGTAAGCGATATCGTTTTGGATGAAAGCGATTTCAACCTTGCCTTGCTTCAGCAGGTTTACGTTAGCTACGGAAGCGCCGGTGGATTGAGCAGAAGCGTTAGCGCCTTTAATATTCTTGTTCAGGATATCAGCCAGAGCGCCGCCCAGCGGGAAGTAGGTACCGGAGGTACCACCGGTAGCGATGTTAATGAATTTTTGCGCAGCCGGTTTCTTTTCTTCTTTCTTATCGCCACCACAACCAGCGATCATAGTAGCCATAACCATCATGCCAAGTAAAAATGCAAGAATTTTTTTCATAGTGGATTCCCCTCCTCTGTAATCGAATATGCGCTAAAAAGTCACAGCAACATATCTATTATCTTCACTATTCGTGATAACTTTGCAAAATCCTGCTAAAATTTCTGCGAAAAGCAATTGTATACAAAATACATGTAGAATAAAGATACACACTATCCCCTGCTTTTAGGAAATTTCGGAGAATCCATGCATTCTTCTTGTATATTCAAACATCTCGACAAGTCTTTTCAGATTGTTTTTGCCTATTTGCGTAATCTATGTTACAATATTAGTGTTATATTTATTGTTGCTTCTAAAGTGAGCTGCAAAAAACTGCAAAATTAGGCGAAATAATTCGCTACTATTATTAAGGAGTGAAAATTCATGAGTTCCGGAGCTTATCAACTGCGACTAGTTCGCACCCTGTATCAAAATGTCTATGGCTGCATGCTGTATAACGAAAATCAACAACCCGTTGGCCAATTAGAGATCGTCCCCAATATTCCCTTGGATCGTAGCCAAGTGCCCGAGGATGCTCCGGAGGTACCGGCTTATCTTTTGGTTATCGTTAAGGACGCAGATATCAACAAGGATAATCTGATTGATTTCGAAGAGCGCGCTTCCTATGCTCTCTTAAAGCGCTTCTCCACCGAGGATGTGGCCTTCCAGCACTGCCAATTCTACTATCCTTCCCCGGCCTTCATTTTCGAGCAGCCGGACGCCACCACCGCACCGATTATGTAATGAAT
>SFCN01000022.1 GCA_004558595.1 Phascolarctobacterium sp.
TTGATAAGAGTATGGTTATTACCTCGTGCTTCGCTAATACATAGAGCTTCTATTTTACCTTTCATTAAGCTCATACTTCCTCACCCTCCCTTTGAACCAAAGCCTGAGACCAGAGAAAATCTCCACTCTTGCCGCCGCTTTTGCTTAAAAGATGCACATCTGTAATAACCATACTCTTATCAACGGCTTTACACATGTCATAAATTGTCAGCAAAGCGATTTGCACGCCAGTCAAGGCCTCCATCTCTACACCTGTCTTACCGTCTGTTTTCGCAAGACAAGTAACTTCAATGTAGTAAAGCGTATTCTCTGTTTCTTTCAGTTCGAAATTCACCTCGCATTTAGTCAGCGGCAGTGGATGGCATAAAGGAATAAGCTCGCTAGTTCTTTTTGTAGCCATGATGCCTGCCAAACGTGCCACACCTAGCACATCCCCCTTAGCGATCTCATGCTTTTGAATTCTTTCAAAAATTTCTTGGCAAACATAAATTTTACCGGTAGCGACGGCAACGCGTGTTGTCACGGGCTTGTCCGAAACATCCACCATAATAGCATTGCCCTCCTTATCAAAATGAGTTAAATCACTCATGTTTAGCCTCCTATCTCGTTCATGCTAAAGCCTGCAGGACTATCCTCGAAGTGATGGCCCATGGGCTTCTCGTAGATAGCTTTTTTTAAAGCGGCGACTAGCTCGTTTTCAAGATTTACGGAGCATTTTTTCTCTTTATCATCCTGCTCTAGCTTATTCTTGAATCCTTTGGAGCCGCTACTGCGAAGCAGCTGACGCAAATCCAAGGTGCTGTGGCTGTATAAGCATGGCTTTAGCTGTCCTGTGCTAGTAAGCCGCACCCGATTACAGCTACCACAAAATTTTCCATGTAAAGGCTCTATAAACCCTATTATTTGCTTTTCCCCATTCTTGGCGGCTTTATAGTATGCAGCAGGTCCATTGCCAAAAATTATATTTACCTTTTCAAGTTGATAGCCCGCTTCTTCTAATAAACTACGTATTTCATTACCATTGTAGGAATGAAGCTTGTTATTACAAGCTAAGGGCATGAGTTCTATGAATCGCAAAGGGACTCGCAAGCTATGAGCGAATTCCACTAAATTAATAATATCTTTTTCATGCAGAATCCTTAAAGCCACGCAGTTTAGTTTACACTTAATGCCTGCAGCAACAGTACTCCTTATTCCATGTAAAGCTTTTTCTATATTTCCACCGCCAGTAATTTGCTCATATAAGTCATTATCCAATGTATCGAGGCTAATATTGATACCATCAATGCCACAAGATAGCAGCTTTGGAATGCATTGCTCTAAAAGCATCCCGTTAGTAGTCAAGGTAACCTGTTCCACTCCTTCTAGTGCTTTAAGTCTAGCAATAAAATCTACCGAACCCTTACGCAAAAGCGGCGTTAATGATATTCTCATGTAATTGATGCTTCTATTATATCCGTCTAACATAATACAAACCTTTAGCGTCACTCTCACTTAAGATTAACGCTTTGCCAAAAGAATGCGGAAGCAATTGACTACTTCCGCATATTTATTTATTAAAAAAAGCTACTCATCCATGCCCAAGGCAATCTTCTCCGGTGTAATCGGCAAGGTAAAGAAGCGATGGCCTGTTGCTTGATATATAGCGTCCGCTATAGCGGGTCCAGGAGTGTTAATAACAAGCTCGCCTACAGATTTAGCTCCGTAGGGGCCGCTCTCCTCATAGCTGCAGGCAAAATCCACATGAATATGACCAATATCCTGTCGGGTGGGCACCTTATATTGCATGAAGGAATTCTCGTAAATACGACCCTCAGGGCTATAAGTCACATTCTCCATCAAGGTCATACCAATACCCTGTAAAATACCGCCCTCCGTCTGCACCTTGGCCAGATGAGGATTAATGGGTGTACCGCAGTCAACAG
Source organism: Phascolarctobacterium sp. (assembly GCA_004558595.1). Classification (GTDB taxonomy): domain Bacteria; phylum Bacillota; class Negativicutes; order Acidaminococcales; family Acidaminococcaceae; genus Phascolarctobacterium_A. The sequence continues at coordinate 1,926 of SFCN01000022.1, forward strand.
AAGCATAATAATTGACAACCTCGGTCTCACCTGTTTCAAGGTCAGTCTCAAGCTCAGCGACGCCAGCCATGAAGGGCGGAGGGCTGAGTAAGCTGTCCATCTCCACAGTTTCCTGTAATGCAATATTATTAAAGCATTGGGAAGCAACAGCAATGTCCACAAGGGAAATAGACTTCTCACTTACAGTGCTACGCACTTCCTTGCCATCAAAAACTACTTCCTCAACAGGGCATTCTAGCTTCTTCGCGCCTAAAGCGCAGATTTTAGCACGAATACGCTTAGCGCATTCGTTCACCGCATTACCTGTGATATAAGTAGTGCTAGAGGCGTAGGAGCCGGAATCATAGGGAGATGCGTCCGTATCTGCACCAAAGACTTGGATTTGCTCAAAGTCGCATTCTAAAACCTCAGCTGCCATCTGAGCCAAAATGGTGTCACAGCCCGTGCCCATATCCGCAGCTCCAATAAGCAATGTGTAAGAGCCATCATCATTAACTTTAATGGTAGCGCCGCCCACATCACAATACGGAATGGATGAGCCCTGCATAGCGATGGCTACGCCCATGGTACGCACCTTACCGTTGGGCATTTTACGTAACGGGAACTTTTCATCCCAACCGCTCATCTCGCGGACCTGAGCCAAGCATTTATCAAGGGCGCAGCTGGTGTTGGGTGCTCCGTAATAAGCAGGCATTATATCGCCCTCATGAGTAATATTCATCTCACGCAGGGTAATAGGATCAATATTTAATTTCGCGGCCAGCTCGTTCACAGCGCTTTCCACTGCGAAAATACCTTGAGGCGCGCCGTAGCCACGATAAGCGCCCGCTGCCTGCAAATTCGTATATACGACATCAAAGCCAAAGCGGAAGGCCTCCGTGCGATACAGCGGAATGGACTTGTGCCCTGATAGACCTACGGTAGTAGGACCGTGCTCGCCATAAGCGCCAGTGTTGGACAGAGTATATAGATCAATTGCGCGAATCCTACCCTCTTTGGTAGCGCCAAGACGAACTCTAACCTCCATCTCATGACGAGGACTAGCCGCAATATGGCATTCATAACGACTAAAAACCATTTTCGAGGGCTTTTTCAACTTCCAAGTAACAAAGGCAGGATACATCTCGCTGACACAGCTTTGCTTAGCGCCAAAGCCACCGCCAATACGGGGCTTAGTCACACGCACCATGGTTTTAGGAATATGTAATGCGTTAGCAATAATACGGCGACAGTGGAACACGATCTGAGTGGAGCTAACAATATGCAAGCGACCATAGGTATCAATGGTGCAGTATGTGCAGAAGGGCTCCATCATATCCTGTTGTACAGCCTTTACGCGGTAGGTGCGGTCGATAAGAATATCACTAGAGGCCAAAACGCCGTCCACATCACCATCGCTGATGGTCTCGGAAGCGCAAAGATTGCGTTTATTATCGGCGCCAACGGGACATTGTGCCTCCCATGTGTCTTCTGGATGTACCAAAATAGGATTATCCAGCGCCTTGTGAAAATCCAGCACGGCTTCTAAAACATTATATTTAACCTTAATTAGGGACAGAGCCTTGTCTACGGCTTTTTCAGTTTTACCGGCTACAATGGCTACAATATCGCCTACAAAACGCACATGACGGTCCAACAGCAAGCGGTCATAGGGACTGGGCTCAGGATATGTTTGACCAGCGTAGGTGCAGCGCTTAGCGTCTTGGTCCACATCCTCAAAGGTGAAAATAGCTTCCACATCAGGTACCTTGGCCGCAATAGCTGTGTTAATGCTTTCGATGATAGCATTAGCATGGGGTGAACGTAAAACCTTGACGATTAGACAATCCTTGGGAGCTAAATCATCAGTATAAACAGGCTGACCTGTTACCAGCTGCATAGCATCCTTCTTGCGCAGGGGTTGATTAACAATTTTCATCTGTTACACCTCCCCCTTCTGCGCCTTTTTCCAAGCAATGAAATTTTGAATACCACGAAGCTGACCTTCGTAGCCGGAGCAGCGGCATAGATTTCCGGCTAAATATTCCTTGATTTCCTTTTCGCTGGGCTCAGGATTTTCCCTAAACAGAGCGAGAGCGTTCATAATCATACCAGGATTACAGAAGCCGCATTGTTCCGCGCCCTGATCCGCGATAAAAGCGCCAAATTCAGCAGCCTCCTTTTGCAGTCCCTCCATAGTAGTTACCTTATGTCCATCAGCACGAGCTACCAAAACGGAGCAGCTCAGAACCGGCTTATCATCCAAAAAGACAGTACACAAACCGCAGTTAGAGGTATCGCAGCCACGCTTCACGCTATAGCAGCCCTCATTACGTACAAAATCTAATAGAGCCATATCCGCATCCACAATGCGGGTAATTCTTTTTCCATTCAAGGTTAATGTTACTTCCATTAGGCTTTACCTCCCAATGCTAAGATGGTGCGTGCAGCCAACACCTTAATCAAATGAGCGCGATAGGTAGCGCTGCCACGAGGATTGCTTTCTGTGGGCAGGACGCTGGCAGCATGCTCCGCAAAGGCCTTCGCCCCTGCCTCGGTAATACCGGTACTTAACAGACCCTGGTCATCACGAACTAAAGCAGCCTTGGCAGGCCTTGCGCCCACAGCAAGCTGCACACCGGCACTGGTTTTAGCAGCAGCGCAGGTCAGCACAGGAAAATCGGTTTTTGCAATACGAACAGAAGCATATTGGCATTGCAATTCCTGCTTCGGAATAAGTACACGCACTAAAATATCACGGTCATAGGGCATTTTCGCAAATTCAGAAACAGCGATAACGCCACCCTTATATAATTCAACCTTGGCATCCAATGCCATGAGTATAGTCAAAACATCGCTAAAGCCAAAACGACCAAAAACACTACCGCCCACGGTAGCAAGATTGCGGAACTGAACACCCACAATGTGGCGTAGCGCTTCTTTCATAGCACCATTTGTATAGGCAGCAATACCCTCGTGCAGCTCCAGCTGGCGTAGGCTTACCATGGCGCCAATACTAAATTCAGTGTCGCTTTCCTCAATTTTATCCAAGCCCAAAGCGCTCAAATCAATCATGGTAGCCACATTACCTTTGCTTAGACGCATCCAGAGCATACCGCCCATGACACGATTAGGACGCTTTTGATTCAGTTGCCACGCCTCCTCAAGGCTGGCAACCTTCTTAATTTCACGGATTGTAAGCATAAAAAGCCCTCCATCATGCATTTTACTCACAAAAATTCTATTATATTTTACCATAAATTGGCTTCGTTTAAAAGGAATTTGTTAACTAGTGTAGAATTTACTGGATAGATAAGCAGGCATTAGCTAGCTTATTCCCTAAGGCTTTTATGGTGTTTGATGAAGGATCGAGAATTATGACTAAATTTTTTCCTCTTGGCTGCATCATTATGGCTTCGGGCCATTCGACACGCTTTGGCAGCAACAAATTATTGCAGGAGTTTCAGGGACAACCTCTAATTCAATATATTTTGAATACTACTCAGGACTTGTTTACAGAGCGTGTAGTGGTTACTCGTTATAGAAAAATCGCTAAGCTCTGTCAAGAGCAGGGCATACCCTATTTGCTTCACGATAAGCCCTATTTAAACGATACTATTCGTCTGGGTATGGCCTATTGCCAAACCAGCGAGCTTTTGGGCTACGCCTTTTGCACCAGTGATCAGCCTTTTTTACGTTGGCAAAGCGTGAGCCTTCTTTGTGAAAGCTTTATTAAGACGCCCTACGCTATTCAGCGTTTAGCCTATGGGCAATCACCCGGCAACCCCATGATTTTTCCGGCAGATTTGGCCTCTGAGCTCCAATGCCTTCCCCAAGATAAGGGCGGAGGCCTTTTAGCAAAAAAATATCCTGAACGAGTACGCTTGGTACAGGTTCAGGATAAGTATGAGCTTTTTGACATTGATACTGTTCGAGATTTACGGCAGTGTCTTAATCTTGGGGCAGCACAATATTTAAAATAATGGCGACCAGAGCTGCGGGAACGATGCCGGAGCCACCAAAAATCAATTTAATAGCGCTAGGCGCATGGGCTAAAATGCCAGGATTCGCGCCCATACCATAACCAACGCCGAGAGCAACTGCCACAATGGTCAGATTGCGCGGCGTTAATTTTTCTTTAGTAATAAGCTGAATACCACTGACAACAATGCTGGAGAACATCATCACTGCTGCTCCGCCCAATACGGATTGAGGCATAATGGAAACAAGAGCACCCAGCTTGGGAATTAGGCCGCAGAGGATAAGAAAGACGGCACCTGTTGCCAAAGCAAAGCGGTTCACAACCTTGGTCATAGCAACCAAACCAACGTTTTGACTGAAGGAGGTGTTGGGCAAAACACCGAAAAGAGCAGCAAAGCTGGAGCCCAAGCCATCGCAAATTACGCCACCAGCCAGCTCCTTATCGGTAGCCTCACGCTCCATACCACCCTCCATAACACCGGAAATATCGCCGACGGTTTCTACCGCAGTAACGATAAACATGATGCAAACGGGAATGATGGCACGCATATCAAAAATAATGTCCACGGGCATGAAATCAGGAATGGCAAACCAGCCAGCACTGGCAACCTTATCCCAGTTTAATACCCAAGATTTTGTAAAGGTTACGCCCTTGGCAGTAACACCTGTGGTAGGCAACACTAGTCCCATGATAAAGGCTGCGATATAGCCAGCGATGATGCCAAATAAAATAGAACTGGAGCTAAAGAAGCCCTTGGTTCCATGCTTAAAAAACAGGATTACTATGAGAACAAAAAGACCTAGGCCCAGATTTTCCATGGAGCCGAAGTCCTTGGTTTTAAAGCCACCGCCAAAGGAGTTAACACCAACGGCAATAAGGGATAGACCAATGGAAAGCACGACCGTGCCAGTCACTACGGACGGGAAAAAGCGTCGCAGGGGCTTCAGGAAGAAGCCTAAAATGCCTTCAAAAAAGCCGCCGATAATGGACGCGCCCATAATGGCGCCATAGGCCACTACACCACTACCCATGGTGGCGACCACACTGCTAAACACGCCGATGAAGCCGGAGCTAGTACCCATAATAATAGGTACCTTGCCACCGCAGGGACCGATGCCATAAAGCTGTACCAGTGTCACAATGCCAGCAATAATCATCGCATTTTGGAGCAGACTGATTTGCAGGTTAACGAATTCTGTTCCGCCCATAATGCCGCAAGCGCCACCGATAATCAAAAGCGGGGTCAGATTACCTACGAACATGGCCAGAACATGCTGCAGACCTAGAGGAATAGCCTGACCAAGGGGCATATCTCCCTCAAAGCTATAGGCTTCCTTAGATAAATTTGTGAATTTAGACATACACACACCCTCCTAGAGGAATTTAAATAACAATAGTATTTTATCCCATTTTCCCTTCAGATGTAAAGCTACAGAAGAAAAAATATGAAGATTTTTGAGAGTTTATTGCTCAGTCTTGTGAAGCTAGGTATGTCTTATCTTTTGGAGCGTACTTCAATAAGCTGGGCTGCGATGGAAACAGCGATTTCCGCCGGTGTTTCACTGCCAATGTCTAAGCCAATGGGTGTTTTGATACGAGCTAACTGCTTTTCGCTATAGCCCTCGCTTAGCAGCGTTTCCCGAGCAAGCTTAGCTTTGTTTTTACTACCCATAACACCAATATAGGGTACGGGAGTGGTGAGTAAAAAACGTTCACAGTTGGCATCGTGTACATGTCCACGAGTCATGACTACAGCATAATCCATGCAATTGAGCTTGCAAACCTCGTTAAGCTTAGTGTAGTCGGCAAGGAGCACTTTATGAGCAGTAGGAAAAACCTCAGGTTTAGCAAATTCTTCCCGGTCGTCAATAACAACGCATTTGAAGCCTAAATGGCTGAGCAATGGTACCAGCTCCCTTGCTACGTGCCCAGCACCGAAAATGAAGACGCGTCCGTCATAATTGTATTGTTCCGCGTAATACTCTTTGCCGTCCTGCTCATAAAAGCCCTTATGCTTTTTGATGAATAGTCCCTCCTCCACTCTTATATCTCCTTCTCCCAGAGGGATGAGCAGCCACCAGGGGTATTTACCCTTGAGCCTAAAGAGAATGTATTCGGCCAGCATATCTGTTTCCTGAATCGCGGGCAAATAGCAGAACTGCAGGCTACAATAGCCGCCGCAGGCTATGCCGGCGGCGGTGGTCAGGTCATAACGCTTCAGAAAGCTTTTTGTTTCGCCTTCTACTAGCTTCTTTTGAGCCTCTAAAACAGCGGCATACTCCATGCCACCTCCACCTACAGTGCCGGCGACAAAGCCATTCTTGTTGACTAGCATAAAGGCACCACTGCTCCTGGGAGTGGAGCCTTCGCTTTCAATGAGAGCGACAAGGTAACACGCGTTACCCATTAAAACTTGTTCTTTTACCTTTTCCATCAAATATTTCATAATCAAACCCCTTTATAAAATACTTCCATAATTAGCTAAATAGTAATCCGCAAGCCAACTGCTGATTGCTATTTATTAATTGACTTTATTCATAAATTCACACACTAACTCTAACACGCTTCCCGCGATACATCTCGCCTTATCTGAAATAGTAAAGCAGTTGGCCAATTCTTCCTGCCTGGGGTCAATATCCGCAATCTTAAAGCCCTTGGTCACAGGGAATCCCTCCCGTATCATTCCGCGGATGATACCCGTCAAACTAGCTTCCACGGCCACTACAGCTCCATCTGCAGTCTTTATCTCGGCGATTACTTGTCCCTTTTCCACAAAACTGCCAATATCCTTTACAATATGTAAAACACCGGCAACCGGAGCGTGGAGCACACGTTCCTTGCCATAGCCGGCAATAATGCCTGGAATACCGCTGTTAGGTGCGGCACAGCCCTTCGTTATCACTCGGCCCAAATTATGCCCTCGCTTCGTCTCCACCACCGCGTGCACATCCGTGCCCGCCTCAAAGCCAGGGCCTAGAGCTATAGTCAAGGGGGCCATATCCATGGTCGTGCCTAAATTTTTCTTCGCAATGATAGCATCGACCACGATATCTGGCTGCAGAATCTTCACACAGGACGCAGACGCATCAACTAAAACGGGCACCTGACCGGCTTGCCATACTGCCACAGCCTCGCTGAGGCTATGTATTAAAACGCCGGTCATACCCTCCACTGTAGCCTTGCCGGCGTACACTGCTTCACACAGAGCCACCTGCCTTCTAATAGCCGCAGGATGAGCACATTCCAAGACTAGGGGCGTGAAGCCAGCACGCCACAGCCTGTGAATCACGCCTGTGGCCAAATCACCGCCTCCACGCACGACAATACGTAAATTTTGCATCAGCTTGCTCCTTTACTCATAAACTGAAAATTTATCTGTAGGTAAGCTTAATTCTTTATATCTGCACAAATATAAAAATTTTAACGTGCTAATTACCGAAATTACGAAGCCAAATACGCTCCGAATCCATGCCTTGTGCTACAAGCAAGGATTTTGAAGCCAAAGCCTGCTCCTCCCTTACAAGATCGCATTTATTTAAAGCGATATAATACTCTCTTTTACCAACATCTTTACGACTGCCCTTTTCGCTGAGCAAAATCTGGGCGAGCTTAGCTTCGTCCATAAGCGAATTACAGCTAGTAGTAAAGATTTCCCGACCTAATTGCCAGCGAAAGCATGCTTCTTCTAAGCTTTTACCTAAAGCATCCAGCCCAGCCACAGCAATTACGATATCACTAGCATTTAACAGCACGGGCTCACCTTCTCTAGGCAGCTTGCAAGGCATTTGCTTGGAGCCATCGGCCTCTATGAAAGCCACGTCACAGTCTGCTAAGGCCTTGTCTAGCAATGCATCACAAGGAGCCACCAGCTTGCCCGATCCGGCCTCGCAAGCACCTATAACAGCATAGTGCCCTAATTGCCACAGATACTCTAGCTGCTGCCAATCAGCAGCATAAATAGCCTGCTTAGGTGGCCGCGGAGCTTGCTCTATAGCAGCTATATTCAGATCCGGCTGCCAAATATGAGTTGTTGTAAGGCACACAGCACGCCTGCCCTGCTGAGCAAAAAAGGCAGCCAACTCATACATAATAGTTGTTTTGCCACCACCACCCACAAGGGAAATGATATGCTTTTGCTGGTCCGTTAAAAATTTCCAAGGACAAGCACTCATGCTCAGTCCTCCTTTATCTCTAGTTAGAATTATTATAGCAAATTTTAATTCAGCACTCAATTATGAAATGGTAAAATAAGCCATGTATAAGTATTTCTAATATATTTACTAATGCATAAAAAATAACCCGACTCTACGCATAGAGTCGGGTTTGGATGCTGCATCTTATTTTTTAGCACCGCTAACCTTAGCCATAACCTCGTTAGTTAAGTCCATGCCACCATAAACCATAGCATTTGCGTTAACTACGCTGGTAATACCGTGAGCCTTAGCCACTTCTTCAATAGCCTTGCGAACGGAATCATAAATAGGCTTCAACAGGGAAGCTTCCTTTTTGTCCACTTGCTCAGTGAGCTTCTGTCTTAATTCAGCCTTACCCTTTTCATCCAGGCTGGCAGCCTTCTGTTCAAACTCTTGTTGAGCCTTTTGTGCTTCTAGCTGTAGCACGCTCATAGTGGTTTTCATTTCCGGATGGTTACGCAGAACACGTTGAGTATCAACAAAGCCTACCAGATTGCTTTCAGCAGCAAAAGCAGAGCCCATGCAGCCCAAAGCCAATACCAGAGTCATAACGAGAGTCAAGAAATATTTTTTCATTAAGTTTACCTCTTTTCGTAATTATTGGATACTACTATTATCATAGCCTATTTGCAGCTAAAAAGCAATTACTGAAGGCTGAAAATTTTCTAATTAACTAAAAAAGGCCATGCTATGGTACTGTATAGCATAGCCCTTTGCATTACATATTTAAAAATTAGAACTCGATATTCTTGATACGCTCAATAGCTTCCTTAGCCTCGGCAATGATACGCTCTATTACATCCTTGCAGGGCAGAATATCGTTAAGCACGTTCAGGCTTTGACCAACCATAACGGTGCCTTTTTCAGTATCACCATCCATAATACCACGACGATTGGTGCCAGTGCCCAAAGCCATAAGCTCTTCATTAGGCACGCCAGAAATTTCCTTAGCGGTATATAAGTCAGTGAAGGCATTGGCCAAGCAGCGTACACCTAAATTACGGCTATAGCCGGTAGCAACACTATCTGTGTCAGTAGCCTTAATGATGGCTTCCTTAGCGGCAGGATGGGCAGGGCATTCAGTGGTCAACAGGAAGCGACTACCCATTTGCACACCGTCAGCACCCATAACAAGAGCAGCCGCCAGAGCACGACCATCGCTAATACCGCCGGCAACCAAAACAGGAATGCTCTTAACGTTAGGCAGCACATTTTCCATCAAAGCCATTGTGGTTTGTTTGCCAATATGACCGCCGGCCTCCATACCCTCGATAACCATAGCATCAGCTCCTGCAGCCTCAATACGCTTAGCCAGCTTAACATTGGGCACAACCGGAATAACCTTGATGCCTGCAGCATGGAATTTTTCAATATGAGGCACGGGATTTCCAGCTCCTAGGGTTACAAAGGCTACCTTCTCTTCACAGAGCATATCGATAATCTCTGCGATATTGGGAGCCATGAGCATTACATTCACGCCAAAGGGCTTATTAGTCAAGGTCTTGGCTTTACGTACCTCTTCACGAGTCCAGTCCACAGTGCGTCCGCCACTACCGATAATGCCAGCCCCGCCTGCATTGGAAACCGCTGCAGCCAACACTGCATCACTGGTCCAAGCCATACCGCCTTGAATAATGGGATATTTGATACCTAATAATCTGGTTAATTTAGTTTGCATGCTATAACCTCCGAAAAACCTAATTATATCTTTTATATTATAACGTAATCTAGAAATTTGTGCAGTGAAAAATTTGAGAAATTAACTAGGAAAAGTGTAAGTATTGTAACTAAAAATGAGTAATAGAATTGCACTTTTCTGAAATTAAAAGATTTTAGTCTATAAAATTTGACTTTTGGGCGTAAAAAATGTAAAATTTTTTAAGTACCCTTTAAGGGTAGCACTGTGTCTGTAAGGACATGATTTATTTTATTTGGGAAAGAGGTCTGAAAATATGCGCAGTATAGAAGTAAAAAAAGGTTCCACCCGCGCAGCCCATCGCTCCTTATTTTATGCAATGGGTTATACTGAAGAAGAATTACAAAAACCCTTAATCGGCATTTGCTGTGCCGCTAACGAAATTATCCCCGGCCATATGCACTTGGACACCATCGCTCAAGCAGCTAAATATGGTGTTTTAGAAGCTGGTGGTACTCCTATTGAATTCCCTGCTATCGGCATTTGCGACGGCATCGCTATGGGTCATGACGGTATGAAATATCCTCTGGCTAGCCGTGAGCTAGTTGCTGACTCCATTGAAGCTGTGGCTAATGGTCATGCCTTTGATGGTCTGGTTTTAATCCCCAACTGCGACAAGATTGTTCCTGGTATGCTTATGGCAGCTGCTCGTCTGAACATTCCTGCTGTTGTAGTTAGCGGTGGCCCCATGCTCCCCGGTCGTCTCCATGGCAAGGATATCAGCGTATCCACTGTTTTTGAAGCTGCTGGTCGCTTTGAATCCGGCCAAATCGATGCCTGCCAATTAAGTGAAATTGAGCACTGCGCTTGTCCCGGCTGCGGCTCCTGCTCCGGTCTGTTCACTGCCAATACCATGAACTGCTTAACCGAGGTTTTGGGTATGGGTCTGCCCGGTAATGGTACCATTCCTGCTGCTTATAACGGCAAACGTATTGCCTTAGCTAAGCACGCTGGTATGGCCATCATGAAGCTGGTAGCTGAAAATAAATGTCCTCGTGACATCATGACCATGGAGGCCTTCAAAAATGCCATCACTGTAGATATGGCTATTGGTGGCTCCTCCAATACCGCTCTGCATCTGCCCGCAATCGCTCATGAAGCTGGTCTACACCTGCCCTTGGAGCTCTTCGACGAAATCTCCAAGCACACTCCGTATCTGACCAAGCTGTCCCCCGGTGGCAGCCATCATATTATCGACTTGAACGAAGCTGGTGGCATCCCCGCTGTTATGCATGAGCTGGATCGTCTGGGCATCATTAACAAGGATTGCGCTACTGTTAGCGGCAAAACCATTGGTGAAATTATTGATGGTGCTGCAATCAAACGTCCGGATGTTATTCACAGCATTGAAAATCCCTACAACAAGACTGGCGGCATCGCTGTTTTGAAGGGCAATATCGCACCGGAATGCTCCGTTGTTAAGGAATCCGCTGTTGACCCCTCCATGAAGGTATTCAGTGGTCCGGCTAAGGTTTACAACTCTGAGGATGAAGCTATTGCAGCTATCTGTGGCAAAGAAGTACAGTCCGGCGACGTTGTTGTTATCCGCTACGAAGGTCCTAAGGGTGGCCCCGGCATGCGTGAAATGCTGAACCCCACCTCTGTTCTTGCTGGTATGGGTCATGACAAGGATGTAGCTCTTCTGACTGATGGTCGTTTCTCCGGAGCTACTCGTGGCGCCTGCATCGGTCATATTTCTCCGGAAGCTCGTGAAGGCGGTAATATCGCCCTGATTGAAAATGGCGATATCATTGAAATCGACATTCCGAATCGTACCTTGAATGTTAAGCTGACCGATGAAGAGTTGGCTGAACGTCGTGCTAAATGGGTTTGCCCCGAGCCCAAGGTTAAATCCGGTTATTTGGCTCGCTATGCAGCTCTGGTTACCTCTGCTGCTACAGGTGCCGTACTAAAGGTTCCCGGTCAAGATTAAAATTGATACAATAAAAAGCTCAGCCGTTGGCTGAGCTTTTTTCATGTCATTTTTTTCTACCTATGTCCTCTCCGTGACCGCTAGGATAATAATACCTTGTTCCCACTAGCTCATCGGGAAGATACTGCTGCTGCACCCAAACGCCGGGGAAATCATGGGGATATTTATAAGTTAAGCCATGGCCAAGTGCCTTAGCTCCAGGATAGTGAGCATCACGCAAATGCTTGGGCACGCTGCCGCAGTGCTTGCTACGCACGTCCTGACGTGCGCTGGCAATGCCCATATAGGCAGAGTTGCTCTTGGGAGCGTTAGCGATATAGCATACTGCTTCAGCCAGAGGGATTTGCGCTTCTGGCCAGCCCACAAAGTCGGCTGCCTGAGCCGCCGCATTGGCGACCACGAGAGCTTGTGGGTCCGCTAGGCCCACATCCTCGGCGGCGCAGATAACGATGCGGCGGGCAATGAAGCGCAAATCCTCACCGCCCTCAATCATGCGGGCTAAGTAATGCAGCGCCGCATCCGCGTCGCTGCCCCGCATGCTCTTGATAAAGGCGCTAATGATATCGTAATGCTGGTCACCCTTCTTATCGTAGCGCTGCATAGCTGTGCCAATAACGCTGCGCAATACCTCAGGCGTAAGCACGCGCTCTCCTTCCCCCACCGCAGGCAGCATGAACTCTGCCTGCTCCAGAATATTCAGAGCGCCGCGAGCGTCGCCAGCGGCGAAATCAGCTATAATTCGCAGAGCCTCCGGCTCTGCGGTGAAGCTGCCAGCGAAGCCCCGCTCGCTGTCTTCGATTGCTCGCTCCAAAATCTGCTGGATATGCTGTGGCTGGAGCTTCTCTAAACGAACCACCTTCATCCGGGAAAGGAGGGGTGAATTAATTTCGAAGAAGGGATTTTCCGTGGTGGCGCCAATGAGCACAATAGTACCGTTTTCAACGTAGGGCAATAGTACATCCTGCTGCGCCTTGTTAAAGCGATGTATCTCGTCGATGAACACGATGGTCCGACCTAGGCCTCGCCTTTGCTCTTCCTGAGCCTTGGCGATGAGCTTACGCAGCTCGGGCACACCGCTGGACACAGCGTTAATGGAGACAAATTGCTCACCGGTCACATGGGCAATGACCTGAGCAAGCGTGGTCTTGCCCGTGCCCGGAGGCCCATAGAAGAGCACCGACTGCAGCATATCACGCTCAATCATCCGCCGCAAGGGGCTCCCCTTGCCCACAGCCTTTTCCTGGCCTACAAAATCACTAAGCCTTTCAGGCCGCATGCGGTTCGCAAGCGGCTTAGTCCTTCTATTTTCACTTTCGAATAGATTGCCAAATAAACTTTCCATATGCTTTTCCTTTATAAAAACTAATCCCCACCATGCCGTCCCGCCCCGTGTTTTGAACCTGCATGTGCAGGTGGGTGCCTTCTCTCCAATCGCAAAAGTCCACTCAAAGGAGGCTGGTTTTTGAAAGGAGAAGTATCAGGCTCCCTAGGTTAGAGTGTTGGCTCAAAACCTGTGGAGCAATGTAACGAACATCGCAGGGAATAATTATTCATCCATATATCAAGGTGTGGTATCTTCAATCTTCTTCCGACATACATATAATACCAAATGTGGCTCTTTTTTTCAAGTAAAAAATCCCCGTTAAGCAAATTTGCTTAACGGGGAAGTGGCAGAGTTATTATTTTTGCTCTTTCTTCATCAGCAGAGAAGTTTTAATGTGCAGCTCGCGCAGTTGTTTATCATCAACATCGTTAGGAGCTTGAGTCATCAAGTCGGATGCGCTTTGGGTCTTCGGGAAAGCGATTACGTCACGGATGGAGTCGCGTTGAGCCATAATCATGATCAGACGGTCCAGACCGAAAGCTAAGCCACCATGAGGAGGAGCACCATATTCAAAGGCATTCATCATGAAGCCAAATTTCTCTTGAGCTTCCTCATCGGAAAGACCGATGGCCTTGAAGATAGCCTTTTGTACATCACGGCGATGGATACGGATGGAGCCGCCGCCGATTTCGGTGCCGTTGAGCACCATGTCATAGGCTTTAGCATATACTTTGCCGGGGTCGGTTTCCAACAGGGGCAGGTCTTCGTCACGAGGAGAAGTAAACGGGTGGTGCATAGCAACATAACGTTTTTCTTCTTCGTCATACTCGAACATGGGGAAATCAACAACCCAGGTGAATGCCAGCTCGTTGGGATCGATCAGTCCGAGACGTTTAGCCATTTCAATACGCAGAGCACCTAAAGCAGCAGCAACTACAGAGGGTTTATCTGCTACGAAGAACAGCAAATCGCCGGGCTCAGCCTTGGCAGTAGCCAAGATGCCGTCCATTTGCTCTTTAGTAAAGAATTTAGCGATGGGAGATTTAATAGTGCCATCAGCTAAGTATTGAATATAAGCCAAGCCCTTAGCGCCATAAATAGCAACAAAATCCTTCAGATGGTCAGCCTCACGGCGAGGAATATTGGCATAGCCCTTAACATTGATAGCCTTAACCTGACCGCCGTTTTCGATTACAGAACGGAATACGGTAAAGTCAGCATCCTTAACAGCATCAGCCATGTTTACAAGCTCCATGCCGAATCGCAGATCAGGCTTATCGCTGCCGTAACGGTCCATAGCTTCGTCCCAAGTCAGGCGTTGGAAGGGGATCTTGATTTCCTTGCCCAGAGCGCCCTTGAAGATGTGGTGAATAAGGCCTTCCATGAGCTCAAGAATTTCATCCACATCCATGAAGGACATTTCCATATCCAGCTGAGTGAATTCCGGTTGACGGTCAGCACGCAGATCCTCGTCGCGGAAGCAGCGAGCGATTTGGAAATAACGCTCCATACCAGCAACCATCAGCAATTGCTTGAAGATTTGCGGGGATTGGGGCAGCGCATAGAATTTGCCGGGGTTTACACGGCTGGGAACCAAATAGTCGCGAGCACCCTCAGGAGTGGACTTGCACAGCATGGGAGTTTCGATTTCCAAGAAACGATGCTCATCCAAATAGTCGCGCATAAGCTTAGCAACCTTATGACGCAGAATCAAATTGCGTTGCATTTCCGGACGGCGCAGGTCCAAATAACGGAATTTCAGACGCAGATTCTCATCAGTATCGATGTCATCCTTAATATAGAAGGGAGGGGTTTTTGCCTTGTTCAGTACTTCAATTTCGCTGGCCAATACTTCGATAGTACCGGTAGCGATATTTTCATTGATGGTATCCTCATCACGCAGACGAACCTTGCCCTCTACCTTGATTACATATTCATTACGAATATCCTCGGCAGTTTTGAAGCTGGTACCTGCGGATTCAGGGTCAGCCACAACCTGTACAATGCCACTGCGGTCACGCAGGTCGATAAAAATCAGTCCGCCGTGGTCACGACGTTTGGAAACCCAGCCGCAGAGAACGACTTTCTCGCCAGCTTGTTCCTTGCTCAGCTCACCACAATGATGGCTGCGTTTTTCGTTGATCATGTTTTAAGCACCTCTACTTATAAATTATAAAGTATTGAAATAGTTGATAATATCATTAAGAGCGATTTCTTGTTGCTCGCTGTTAGCCATGTTACGCACAGCTACAGCATTACGAGCCACCTCGTCCTCGCCAAAAATAAGTACCTGTTTAGCTTGGAATTTATTAGCCTGCTTCATTTGGGCCTTCATGCTACGACCAAAGAAGTCGTATTCCACCTTGTAGCCTGCTCTGCGAAGCTCAATGCCGGTTTTGAAGGCCACAGTGAAGTTTTCCTTTTTGGGGCATACGATGTAGGCATCAATGGATTCGTCAAAGGCAGGCAAGAGTCCCTGACTTTCCAAAGCTAAGAGCACGCGCTCCATGCCCATGGCAAAGCCAATGCCAGGACGGGCTTCATCACCGCTGATTTCCTGCACCAAACCATCGTAACGGCCACCACCACACACAGCGCTTTGTGCGCCCAGGGGTGCATATTGGATTTCAAAGGCAGTCTTAGTATAGTAGTCAAGGCCACGCACCAAATTGTGGTCCACCTCAAAGTCCACACCGGCAGCAGTCAATAGCTCCTTAACACCCTCAAAATGAGCCTTGCAATCATCGCACAGGCATTCCTCGAGACTGGGAGCGCCTACACCTAATTCTTGGCAATGGGGATTCTTGCAGTCCAGTAAACGCAACGGGTTACGGTCATAGCGACCTTGGCAGTCCTTGCAAAGCTCGTCAAAGTGGGGCTTGAAGAAGGCCTGCAGCTTTTCACGATGCTGAGGACGGCAGTTGGGGCAGCCTACGGAGTTAATCTTAAGCTTCAGGTCCTTCAAGCCTAACTCCTTGAGCACCTGCACTGCCAAAAGAATAATTTCGGCATCAACATTGGGACCGGGCACGCCTAGCGCTTCCACGCCAAATTGATGGAATTCACGCAGACGACCTGCCTGAGGTCTATCATAGCGGAACATGGAGCCTATATAGAAAAATTTGGTTGCGAGGGTATCCTCCTTGCTCAGCTTATGCTCTACATAGGCACGCACTGCAGAAGCAGTGTTTTCCGGACGCAGGGTGATGCTGCGATTGCCGCGGTCGGTAAAGGTATACATTTCCTTTTCCACAACGTCGGTGGTGTCGCCGATACCGCGTTGGAAGAGCTCTGTATGTTCAAACACAGGGGTTCTGATTTCTTTGTAGCCATATTGGGCACAAATTTTACGCACGGTGGCTTCAAGATAACGCCACGCGTTAACGTCAGAAGGCATAATATCCTTCGTACCTCTGGGTGCTGTAGTCAGCATTCCATTTCCTCCTTTTATATTATCTAAATAATTCATCTCTCTTATGACAGTATTCATTCAATCCACTAGCATATACAGCCACATTCTTAGGCATATTCATACGCAGCAAATGGTGCCCGTCTGCCAAGGGCAGCTTAGTGGATGAAGAAGGCCCTACCCCGATTACAGGATGGCGCTCCTCCATCATCTGGATATTATAAACGCTTTCAGTACCTGGCTTAGCATAGCCAATATTCGCCAGATGCCCAAGCATATAATGCTGTCGATATAAGTAATAAGGCTCAAGTCCTATCTGAGCGGCTAGTTCCCTGCCCTGCTCCACTAGCTCCGCGGCATTCTCCGCTGGTAGCTGTATTTTCGAGCCAAATAAAACGGCGCTACGCTTTAATGTCAGGGTATGAATAGTCAAATTTTCCGGTGCCAGCTCCACAGCCTTCTTGAGACTAAAAGCAATTTCCTCGGCATTTTCACCTGGTAGACCAATGATCAAGTCCACGTTGACGATGGGAATACTGCTTTGGCGTACATCCTCATAGGCTCGATAAAAATCGTCCACGCTGTGCCTACGACCAATAAGCCGCAGTGTTTTATCATGGAAGGTTTGGGGATTGACGCTGATGCGGTCCACTCCTGCGGCCTCCATAGCATCCAGCTTAGCCTTACTAAAGCAGTCCGGACGACCCGCTTCCACAGTAAATTCTTTCACTGTAGGAAAATGCAAATACTTGCCCACCACCTCTAGGAGGTGAGCAAACACCTTATCATTAAGGCTCGTAGGCGTGCCACCGCCTATATAAAGGGATTTGATGGACAAACTATGCATACCTAATAATTGTACCACATTTTGCACATCTTGTTCAATCAAATTTACAAAGTTTTGCTGAGATTCTTCGTCCGCAGGCACGATTCCTGCAGGAAAGGAGCAATATGAGCAGCGTGAAGGACAATAAGGCACTCCAATATAGATGCCTGCGTCCTGTAAGCGAGAGCTATCGGGTAAAATCTGCTTCTGTTTTACCGCAATATCAGTCAAAAGCCGACCCTGCTGTCGGGGTAAACGATAAGCCTCCTCTAGGTACTTAGGTAAGGCGTTGGCGCTATGGCCAGCATCTAGAAGCTTATGAGCCAGCTTGCCCGGACGTACACCGGTCAAAATGCCCCATGGCATGGCAGGCTTGGAGCTTGTAGACTCCTCCAGTACGGCAACTACAGCAAGCTTAATACAGCGAGTTAGCTCGCCTCCCGTGGGAGACTCGCCACTCTCCGCTCGGCAGCGCTGCACGCTGGCGAAACTCTTATTCTCTATTCTTAACAGCGCGCTAATTTCTTGATTTTCAGCAGCATATGATACAGATAGAACTGCTTGCTCCACATTAGCAACTGGCTCTATGGTGCTGACCTTATCAGCCAGCTCATAGTCAAAGAACGCGGCCATGTCGCACACGGGCCGCGTTATGTCAAATCCACATAAATTGCGTAAGCTAAATAGCTTTTTCATGAGGCCTTCACTCTACCTTCCTCGGCGTGCCACAGCTCCTTATAGAGCACGCGGTACACAGCAGCTACTGGCACGGCGAACACCATACCCAAGATACCAAAGAGCTTGGCTCCAACTAACAAGCTGCCAATGACCAGCACAGGATGCAAATCGAGTCGTTGTCCCATAATCTTAGGCATGAGGAAATTAGCGTCTAGCTGATAATAAACAGCGTAAAAAATAGCCACATGCAGAGCCGCCTCTGGACTCTGTCCGTAAGCAATAAAAATAGCAGGTACAGCGCCCATGATTGGCCCCACTACAGGCACAGTCTCGGCTAAAATAGCCCAAAAGCCTAACACCAGCGGAAACTGAATACCCAAAATAAAGGTTCCGATAGTAATGACGAAGCCGGAAATAAGGCTTAGCTTACAAAGGCCACGGGTATAAGCGCTAAGGGTACGACCGATGTCATCAATAACCTTCGCTGCTCTTTCCTGCACATCATAGTTAAAAAGATTGATGGCCATGCTACGCAAATCACGCCAATCCTTCAGGAAATAGAAGGCCAAAAAGGGCACAATAATAAGACCGATCAGGTTGGAGACAATTTCCAAGCTACTACGCAGCAAATTACGTAAAACGCTAGCCACAAAGCCCATAGCCCATTTAATAAGCCCATCTGTGAGCATATCAAAGCTACTGGGCAGCATGGGAATCTTACTGGGATCCTGAAGCATAGCTTCCAAGTCGTGACCATTAGATGTTACCCCTAGCTGGGGCAGCTTGCCCAGAAGCTCGTTCAGCTGACCAAACAAAGGCAGCACAATAAAGGCCACGGCTATGACGATAAACAATATAAAGCCTATCAACGCCAGCACTATGGCCACCGCTCTGGACAGCTTAATCATGCCATGTGCTACCCGCACCTGGGTGATCATATTTACCAATGGATAAAGGCCAAAGGCTAAACCAATGGCCAATAATATAGGCAACATAAAACCAGCCATTAGGTAAAGCACATAGGAAATAGCGGTAGCTACCACCAGCTTGAACCAAGTACTGGTTTTGATTGCGCTCCAATACTGAAACATCATACCTTATTGCAGGAAGGGGTTCCTGCGACGCTCCCAGCCTACGCTAGTTTGGGGACCGTGTCCCGGCAGGAGAGCGATACCATCGTCCAAAACAAGGATTTTTTCCTTGATAGATTTGAGAATTTCTTTATAACTGCCACCGGGCAAATCAGTGCGACCGATGGATTCACAGAATACAGTGTCACCAACGAAAATAAATTTGCCCTCTTTATTATAGTAGCAAATGCCGCCCTTAGTGTGTCCCGGAGTAGCTAAAACTTCAAAGTCCATACCTGCCAGATGCAGAGTTTCGCCATCAACAACTAAATGCTCCGGGGGCTGGCATTGAATGGAACGGCCCACGAAGAAGGACAGATTAATATCTGCCTTGGAAAGGCAGGGCTCATCCTCCTTGCTGATATACACAGGAGCACCGGTGGCCTTACGCACCTCGTTTAAAGCGCCAATGTGGTCGCTGTGACCATGGGTTAGAAGAATGGCCACAACCTTCACCCCGGCTCCTTCAACCATTTCCATAATGGTTTCACAGTCGGCGCCGGGGTCCACAATGACCCCCTCCTTCAGCTCCTCATTAACTGCCAAATAGCAGTTGGTAGCCAGCATACCCACCTCTTGTCTATAAATTTTCATGAAGTACCTCCTATAGAATTCTTGCACTATCCAATAAAATGGTTACAGGTCCATTGTTTACTAATTCAACCAGCATATGGGCTCTAAAGACACCCGTCTCCACGGGCAGTCCCTTGGCGCGGCAACCAGCCACGAATCGCTCATAATACTCATTGGCGATTTCTGGCTTCGCCGCTTTATCAAAGCTGGGGCGCTTGCCTTTGCGGCAGTCGCCGCAAAGGGTGAATTGACTCACAGCCAAAATACTTCCGCCCACATCCTGTACGGATAGGTTCATTTTTCCTGCTTCATCCTCAAAAATGCGCAGTCCACACACCTTATCCACAATATAGGCCAAATCCTTCTCGGTATCGCCTTCGGCTACACCTAAAAGCACTAGCAAACCCTGTTCTATTTGTCCGGTAATAGCACCATCAACCGTGACGCTAGCCCTATCAACTCTCTGCACTACCGCTCTCATTTGCGCTTGCCTCCGCCACCGCTGGTAGAGAACACACGCTCCACAGTGTATACGCCCTTCATACGGCGAATGCGATTCATCACATACTCCAGCTGCTCAAGGCTGGTGATATCCAAGCCCATGTGAGTAGTAGCCATTTTATTCTTGTCAGTGTGGCAGCTGAGGGAGAAAATATTCAGCTTGGCCTCACTAGTAATATTCATAATATCGCTCATCATGCCCGGTCTATCCTGGGAAGTAATCATGATGTTTACCTTGTAAACATCGTCAATGCCCACATCCCAAGAAACCTCGATAAGGCGATTTTGCTCCTCCGGGTTATTGCTGAGCACGTTGGGACAGTCCGCACGATGCACAGAAACACCGCTGCCACGGGTGATATAACCCACTACAGGGTCACCAGGTATGGGGTTGCAGCAGCGTGCCAGCTTAACCATAATACCCTCTTCACCCTTAACTAAAATACCGTGGCTGGCCTTAGCCTTGGATTTACGGGGCTTCAGCTCGGCTAAAACCTGGGCCAAATCCTTGGTAGTCTCCAGCTTCTGCTCTTTTTTGTAGAGCTCCACCAGCTTGGACATAACAGTATTCAGGGTTACACCGCCATAGCCCAGTGTCGCCAGCAGGTTTTCATCTGTGTCAATACGCAGCTTATTACCCACGGCCTTGAGCTTTTCAGGGGTTACCAGCACCTTAATCTCATAGCCGAGACGCTTTACCTCACGCTCCAGCATTTCGCGACCCTTGACAATATTTTCTTCGCGACGCTCCTTCTTAAACCAATTCTTAATCTTATTTCTAGTATCGCTGGAGCCGACAATATTAATCCAGTCACGGCTAGGGCCGTTAGACTGCTTGGAGGTGATAACCTCAACAATATCGCCATTTTTTAGCTGATAATCCAAGGGAACGATACGACCATTGACCTTGGCGCCAACGCAGCTATTACCTACATCAGTATGAATGCGGTACGCAAAGTCAATAGGAACTGAGCCCACGGGCAAATCAATAACATCGCCGCGAGGTGTAAAAACGAAGACCTCATCAGCGAAAATGTCCATCTTTACCGTGTTGACAAAATCACGGGAATCGTTCATATCGTTGTGCCATTCGAGAAGCTGGCGTAGCCAGCTCAGCTTGGCATCAAAGCTCTTATCAGTACCGGACGCAGGCTTGCTACCGCCACTTTCCTTGTAACGCCAATGAGCTGCGATACCATATTCACTGATACGATGCATCTCGAAGGTACGGATTTGAATCTCCAAGGGTTGGCCACCGGAGCTCAATACCGTAGTATGCAAGGATTGGTACATATTGGACTTGGGCACAGCTACATAGTCCTTAAAGCGACCAGGAATAGGACGCCACATGCTGTGGACGATGCCTAATGTGCCATAGCAGTCCTTAACCGTATCCACCAAGACACGAATGGCCAGCAAATCATAGATTTCACTAAGCTGCTTATGATCACGCAGCATTTTTTTATGAATGCTATAGAAATTCTTGGGACGGCCTTGAATTTCACAACGGATACCAGCCTTTTCCACAGCATCCTTGAGGGTTTCCATGGCCTCGTTGATCATTGCCTCACGCTCACGCCGCTTGATTTTTACCTGCTCCATCAAATCGTAGTAGATGTCTGGCTCCATATAACGGAAGGCCAAATCCTCCAGCTCCCACTTGATAGCGTAAATGCCCAAACGATGAGCCAAGGGAGCGTAGATTTCCAGGGTCTCACGCGAAATGGACTGCTGCTTATGCACTGGCATGAACTTCATGGTACGCATATTATGCAGTCTATCCGCTAATTTAATCAAAACAACGCGAATATCACGTGCCATAGCCAAAAACATCTTGCGATAGTTTTCGATTTGGCGATCCTCTTTGGAAATATACTCGATCTTGCCTAATTTAGTGACGCCATCTACAAGGTTAGCCACCACTACACCAAAGCGCTCTTTAATATCATCCAGAGTATAATCAGTATCCTCGACAACATCATGGAGAAAGGCTGCCGCCAGGGTCTTATCATCCATTTGCAGGCTGGCCAGTATGCCTACTACACCAATGGGGTGAATGATGTAGGGCTCGCCGGATTTGCGCACCTGGGTCTTGTGAGCTTCGGCAGCTAATTCATAAGCCTTACGCACAAAGCTAACCTGCTCCGGATTTAGATATGCTTGTATTTTGACGAAGAGCTCGTCCACATTACTAATATTTTCTGTTGAGGGCATCCTATCCCCACTCCCATCCTCAGCGTCAGCCCCTTAGTAAATCATATTGGGTCAAACGCAGATTTTCTTTATAGATATTCTCAAAATCTCGCCGCCGAGCTTGAAGCTCAACATATAGGGGTGAATCCTCTAGCTGACAGCGTTTGATAACATTCTTTCTTATTATACCATTTTTTAGGCTTACAAAACCAAGCTCTGCCATAATTTTTATGGCATTTTCACTAAGCTCCTGCTGATTTTTCTGTAAAAGCCAAGAGATGTCTAGCTCACTACGCTGCTGCAAGAGCTCCATGACTAGCCTGTAGGCCTTGGTCATACCTTCGCGGTCAGGATAAAGTAATGGCAGCTGCTCTACGAGAGCCCCTCCATCCTGTTGCTTATAAAGTAAAAACAACGACTGCGCTCCACGTTGGCGTAGCGTCTTAACCATATCAGCTAGTGACTCCAGAGGAAAGTCTAAAAAGACAACATTCGCGCTCTGAAGAGTTGAGGCATCCATAGCCTTAAGCTGATTATAGGCTAAGAGCTTAATGTATGGAGCTAGCTGAGGCTCCTCTAGCTCAGGGACAATATGACTTGAATCATTGACAAAAACAAGCAACTGATTATTAGTCCGGGCTAAGGCTGTTAACAGCTGATATTTACTAGCCAGATGAGCACGAAAATCCCCCACACTTAGCTCCTGCCGGATGCTTACGGCATGTAGCTGAACAGTGGTTTCGTCACGCCACACGTTGATTTTAGGCTGGAAGGCCACATCAGCGATCATGCTGTCATACATAAAATACAGCAAGGCCGAGCTATTCCACATGATACAACGATAGGAAAAATCACCCTTATCCAGCAAAAACTGCAAATGGTTCTGCTCTCGCCCCATAGCCTTGCCATTATGTAAAAGGGCATGGCGAAAGGCGAAAACCGGTGGCATATTGGCACAGCCGCAGGGCTCTAAAAGCTGAAGCTCCTGCAAATCCTGCAGGGTTATTTCACCCTTATCCCCGATAACGCAATCCACGATTTGTCTTGGTTGATAATCCTCGGGCTTTAATACTTGCCGTACAAACTCTTTAAAGCGACGACGAAATTCTTCCACTTTTTCCGCAGGAAGGGTTAGACCAGCCGCCTGGTGGTGACCACCGAACTGGGTCAAAATATCCGCCTCGGCAGCAATGGCCTCGTATAAATTCAGGGCAGGAATACTGCGACAGCTGCCCTTGGCCATATCTCCAGAAATACTTAATAAAATGGTCGGCAAATGATATTTATCCACTAAACGGGAAGCTACTATGCCGATAACGCCCTGATGCCAGCCCTCGCTGGCTAGCACAATGGCCGTATCAATATGCTCCTCTTGAGCCAGCAGCGCTTCCGCTTCTTCCTGAATTTGCTTACTAATGTCTTGACGTAGACTGTTTTCCCGATTGAGCTCCGCTGCAATCTCTGCGGCCTTATATGCGTCATCCGTCACCAAAAGCTCAACCGCCCGCTGGGCGTGCTCCAGCCGCCCTACAGCGTTCAAGCGAGGCGCCAAGCCAAAGCCAATATTATCCGAGGCGATACGCTGCCCAGACAAGCCGCTGGCTTCGATAAGGGCACGAAGGCCCACTAGCTGGGTGCTTTCCATGGCCGCTAGGCCACGACGCACCAGCTCCCTATTCTCACCTATGAGAGGCACAATATCCGCCACGGTGCCTAATGCCGCCAGCTCCGTGAGCTCCGCCCACTCCGGCAGGCGTCCCGGCACCTTCTGCTCAAGAGCTTGGCACAGCTTAAAGGCTATGCCCACGCCGCTTAGCTCCTTAAAGGGATAAGCATCGTCAGCCTGCTTAGCGTTTACGATGGCGAAAGCAGGAGGCAGCTGCTCCGGCACTGTATGATGATCCGTAATAATAATATCTAAGCATTGAGGCGCGTTTTCCACTTCATGTAGACCGCTGATACCACAGTCCACGGTAATAACCAAAGTGGTGCCACCTTCAGCGATGCTCTGGAGAGCATCGTCATTTAGGCCATAGCCCTCACTTTTTCTTTGGGGAATATAGGTCTGGACCTGTGCTCCCCTGCTCTGCAAATATATATATAGCAACGAGGACGCACTGATGCCGTCCACATCATAATCACCATAAACAGTGATTTTTTCCCCGACCCGCAGCGCCTTTTCAATGCGTCTAACAGATTTTTCCATGTCCCTAAGTAAAAAAGGGTCATGGAAGGGAGTTGTACTACCATAGAGAAATTCGCGCATAGACTCGGTGTCATTCAAGCCTCGTTCCAGCAATATCCCTGTAACCAAGGGTGAAATCCCCAGCTCCGCAGCGAGGCAACCAGCCTTATGCTTATCATATTGGCGTATTTCCCAAATACGCTCCTTGTCCAACATTATTTCTTATCCGTACCTTTATTAGCCTGAGGCTTGCTGGCGCTAGCAGGTTGGTCATGCAGCTGCTGGGTATGCTGTAGCATGGCAATACGTTCCTCCAAGCGTTTGTTTTCTGTTTGCAGCTTGGTAATTTCCTCCTGCATTTTTTTATCCTGCAAATAATGCCGTGCCTTCATGGCCAACAGAAAGCAGGTGGCAACCAGCACACCGATTAAGAATGAGCCTAAGATTACCAGCACCAGCGAGGAAGAAAAGCTCCAAAAGATAAAGTTCAAGGAAACAGCCACAGCATTTTGTACAGCGAAAATAGCTACAATAATACTTAACAGAATAACTAAAATCAACAATGGCATATCCATCAACTCCTTTACGCAGAAAATTATTTTTTATAACTTGTTATATTCTGCTAAAAGTAGTATTTTTCCTGCTAAATACACAGAAAAATCACTGTATACATAAAAAAGCAGTGCTGATGATGACCTTCGAAAGCCATCAAAGCACTGCTTAATGATGTTTAAAATTCTTGGTAAATACCAGCTGCACGCTTTTTCGTAGCTGTTTTAGAAATATAAGTTCCCTTCACTACTGTAAAGCCTTTTTTAGCTAATAAATTTTGGATATACTCTAAATGCGGACAGGGAGATTTGTGATAGTTATCACTCACCATGCAGCTAGATAAATGAACTATGACCTCGAAGCCATCCTCCTCAAAGCGACGCAAGCGCTTACGCAGATTCTCCAGCTTCACGCTGAGCCCAGCCCCACAGCAGCCACCGCAGGTAAAGGACATATAACGTGTGTCATCTGGGTACTGGCTAAATTTACCCTCACGGCTATAAAAGGCGTGGGTACAATTATAGCCACAGCAACGCTTTTGCACTTGCTCACACTGGATAATTACAACAAGCTTGCTCATTTTACCATACCATAGTCCTTAAGGATGATGTCCAGCATGGATACGCAATCAGCGCAGAGCGGGGTCAATGGCAGACGGGGTTTGCCCACATCAATACCGGTAACCTTGGTAACAGCGTATTTGATAGGAATAGGATTGCTCTCCATGAACATCGCTTTAGCTAAGGGTACCATCTTTTTATTCAAATCAGCTGCATCCTTATTGCGACCCTCTTCATAGGCTTGCATAACATCCTGCAAAATTTGGCCATTGCAGTTAGCCAATACAGAAATCAAGCCCACAGCGCCAACTGCCATGAAGGGCAGAATCAGTCCGTCGTCGCCGCTATAAATGGAAATGCGTTCGGGCAATACTCTGTACAGCTCGGCGCATTGAGCCACGTTACCAGCAGCCTCTTTAATGGCTACGATATTGTCAAAATCCTTAGCCAGACGAGCCACAGTTGCCGGAGCAATATTGGAGCCAGTACGTCCGGGAACATTATACACAATAATGGGCAGCTTAGTGGACTTAGCCACGGCAGCGAAATGCTGATAGTAACCCTCCTGAGTAGGCTTATTGTAGAAGGGGCCTACTACCAAAAGGCCATCTACCCCACAAGCTTCCATCTTCTTAACTAAGTCGATGGTAGAAGCGGTGCAGTTAGTGCCGGCGCCAGCAATAATGGGCGCACGACCATTGATATGCTTCACAATGGTTTCCATGAATTTGATTTTCTCATCCATATCCATGGTGGCAGCTTCACCGGTGGAGCCTTCGATAACAAGGCCATCGGTGCCATTAGCTAAAAGCCAATCAGCCAGCTGACAGCCAGCCTCATAATTTACGCTACCGTCCTCAGCAAAGGGAGTGACCATAGCAGTTAATAATCTACCAAAATAGGGCTTTGTCATAAGTTAATTACACCTCTTTTATAATTTAAAGGCATGGTGCAGCGCAGTTACAGCGTCTACCAAATGCTCTTCCTTAATAATTGCGGAAATGGTGGTATCGGAGTCCACAGTTTGCAAAATAGCGATATTCTTAGCAGCCAAAGCAGCTACAAAGGTAGCCATAATTCCGGGTACGCCGCGCATAGCGCTGCCAACTACGGAAACC
>SFCN01000087.1 GCA_004558595.1 Phascolarctobacterium sp.
CAGCTTGAATCATACCAGTGTTGGTAAGCGATTTATCCACGGCGAAAGACATACCTCCACCTGTTACTTGGATAGTACCATTATTGGTTATGCCAGCATCATCAGAACCATCGTTAATACCTGCTTGGAGACTAGTCTTTGCACTAATTGTGCCATTATTAGTAATATTTCCTGTGGAAGTCATTAATGTAACTTTAGACGTAGTCTCATCCTTAGTAATCTTGGAAATAATTTTTGCATTGTTGCCAATAATGATAGTTTTACCAACTCTTATATCAACAAGACCATCTGCTTCTATTTTGCCACTATTAAACGTCAAATCACCATAGAATACATTATTATTATCATGGTAAAAATCCATTTTGATTAAATCCTTAGATTTAAGATTTGCACTATCAATAGTAAGGCTGTTTCCGGCATCTATTTCGATGTCACCAATTGCATCTAACTCACAGCCACTTAGAGTAATATTACCAAATGATTTAACTAGATCACCATTGTCATCGGCATATTTATATGCAACAAGATTAATTTTTGCGTCAGTTGAATCAGAACGTTTAAGTTGTAGTTCTCCATTGCCTGAAGCAGAACTTTCATATTGTAAACTTACACTATCGACTAATCCATCCGTATTAACAACCGAGTTAAATACCATGCCTGTTTTTAAACAGGGAATATCGCCATTAGCATTTTTGGAAATTTCTATACTCAATGACTGCAAATCAATACCATTTGCAGTATTAATTTTACCCTGAATATTTATAGGACTATTACCCAAAGGACGGTACACATATCCGATTTGTGAAAGAGCTGTTGCAGGGTCTGTAATATCGTCAATACCAGTGGTCATAACCGTTAAGGACCCCGCATTAATCACGCCAGTAGAGCCAATAACCATGCCAGCAGGGGACAGAAAATACAAATTACCACCAACATTACCGTCCTTAATGCCATTAACTGTGCCACTAATGCTAATTTGTTCCTGAACAGTATTGACCAAAGTATTTAAATGGTTAGTATCAGTAGCGGATGTTTTAAAATACAGATTGGCAATCTGCCCAGCTCCAACCTCAAAGGTTTTAAAGCGGTTCAAGCCCACATCCCCACTAGCCTGTTCAGCATAAATATGCGCAACATCATTACCAGTTTGTAGATATGTTTTATCCAAGCTATTGGGCAAAGTTATATTATCAACACGCACAATACCTGCATCCGCATACGCCTCGCCCCCAAGCCACGGCGACAGCACAAAGCCCACCGCCAAGACACAGCGCAGCACCTTCATACGCAATGAGTTTTCTGCTCTCTTACCAATCAAATTTTTATAAGTATTCATTGAATCTTTTTGCAAGCGGGTCATCGTCCGTCCTCCTTTAGCACAGCAAAAGCTATTCTTCTAATATCATGCATAACTTCTTCTTTAATTAAAGCACTAATATATCAATATGTTTAGAAACTTTCATTTCAATTTGTATTATATATCCATTTTCGCGAGTTTACAATAGGCACAGCACATTTTATTTCATAAAAATGCAGATAGCCAACAACACCGTGCCAGCTATCTGCTTAAAATTTTTATTCTTCTTTGTCTTCTGCCTTTTCTTCAATGCGCAAGCCGCTGTTGTCCCTTTGCATAACAACCTTAGCCTTGCCCTGCTCCTGCAGGATATCGCTCACTGGACGGGTCGGTGCTTCGACCAAATCATAACGACCGAAGATACCTGCTGCATCCCCGTAATGAGCCACATAGCTGTCATGGGACTTGAAGTCCGCTAGCTTCGCCGTCAAATCCTCAGCGCTCCAGCGTTGGTCAGCACTTCTGTAGCCTGTGTCGATATGCAGGAGCAGGCCATTGGAGCGTTGGTAATTAGAAGTATCGACATACAGATTCATCCACGCATTATTGCTCATGCCCTAACCGAAAGTATCAGGAGCGCAGCACCTTCATACGCAGGATAGTACCTGCTTCTCTTTTATAATCTATGTGCTTTTGCCATGACAATTGTGCACTTTGTAGCTACATTTATGCTGAGTAATGTTGGCAATAAAAGATGAGATTATACATGGTAATAAAAGCGAACATTCTTTTCGGTAACGTTTCGTTAGTGATAAAAATATAGTATGATTGTATATCTTGAGTAAACAATTTAGAGATTAAAAAAGCCCACATCTGCTGCTCTAGGAGTAGTGATGTGGGCTTTTGTGTTGTATGTGTTCTTCATTGTGTGCGCTTGCGGTAAAACCATGGACGCTCCTGAAATTTTGTATCGGACCAGACGCCGAGATTATATTCTTGTGCATATTCCTGGGCTTTATAATATTTCCCACCCCAGTCAAAGGCTGCGCCCCTGTTTATCATGCATTCTGCCACATCAATTTGGCCTATGGTGGTCTGGATGCGTAAACAGGCAAGCTCACGGTCGTATTTGTCAATTCCCATGGGGATTACGCTCACATCCTTGCCAAGAATAAGCTCCTTAAGCTCCGCTTTGGCTTGCTGACCATAGGGCTGGGCCAGCTCAGGTGCGTCCAGCCCGGTGATGCGGATGCGGTGTAGGTTCTGGCTCGCGTCTGCAATATCAACGGTATCGCCGTCAAGAACACGTACACAGATGCCAGTATAATCCTGAGCTTGAGCAAAACAATAAGCAAAAGTACAAAAAAACAGGGCCAAAAGGGTGATGATGCCCATATAAAACTTATTCTGCATGGCCTGCTTCCTCCTTTTCCTTGTGCTTAGAGGCTGCATTTTTCGCTTGCTTCCAAAACATGATTTTTTCTGCCATAAGGCCGAGAAATTGCAATATCTGTAAAACCTTCATTTGGTAATCCTCCTTATTATTAGTCAATACCTTCAAGTTCATCATCAGAAACTATAGTGGCTTCTATGGACTCTAGTTCGTCAGTTGTTCCATCAATGGGCTCCAAATCATCCTGACCGCTGAAAGCTGCTTCCACCTCGTCGGCCTGTGCATCCAGCGCATTAAGCTCTTCTGCCGTTAGCTGGGGCTTGTAGTCGCTAGTGGTGAATAAATCCTCCTCGCTTTGCAGCCTCAGCTCTTCTTCACTGATGGCTGCGAGGGCCTCTTCGTCCCGTGTCTCCAAGAATTTGCTGATAAAATAGCGCTGTCCCTTGCCTGTGACCATGGGGGTGCGGGTGATAATCTCCTTGCCTCGACTATCAGTGGTAACATTTTCCTTGATAATGAAAAGACCGCTCTCAATACATTTCTGGTAGGGGATGTTCCACATCTGCCCCTGTTTGCATTGCAGGTAGCCGTTCTCCCGTAGCCACTGGAAGAAGCGGTTCTGACCTATTTCGATGCCGTTTTGGTTAAGCAGCTTGGCCATTTCGCCAACGAGGATGGCTGTCTTGTTTTCGTACACAGCCTTGGCGAAGTCGATGCGAGGCTTGTTACGTTCGAAGTAGGCGTTTTTACGCTGGATAAGGGCATCCTTTTCCTTAATGGTCTGTTCGTGCTGGCCTACTAGCTTCATGGTTTCGATATGCTTAGCTCGCTCCTCTTCTAGCTTTTCCGTCAATTCCTTAAGGGCCGTGGGGTCGGCCTGTACCTTGGCTAGGGTCTCATCCGTCATATAAGCGCCAGTGTTACGAATAGAGGGAATTACATCTCGACAAATCCAGTGCTTAAACTCCTTTGCAGCAGGTAATTTACTGCTCAATACTAGGGAATAAACACCAAACTCATTGATTATAACAGTATTACGTGAACCCTTAGGCGTTTCTACTGAAGTAGAGACCCTGTCATCCTCTTCCACATGGTCTATTAGTGCTTTATTGATATTTTTGTAGCCTAGTATTTCAGCCACATCTCTACCAACAAACCATGAGCTACCCTGATATTGTGCCTTGCGTAGCTTAAATTGTTCGTTTTGTACTAATTGCAATTCCATAAGCTCGCCTCCTAACTAGCTTCTTCAAATAAGGATTGGACAACCGGTGGCAGGGCCTTAGGGGCCAACAGCTTCTGGTCTACGAAGTTTTGCAGGTAGTCTAGGGCCCTTGTACGGATGGTCACTCCCCCGCAGTCCAGCTCCTTGGAATGCTCCTGTCTAGGTAGCCACATCAAATCTCTAGAAATATCCTCCCTATGAGTGCGGAAGATGTTAGCGAATTGGTGCTCATAAAGGGTTTTCACATTGCGGTAGCAGATTTCTTGTTCCAGTCCCCGGCAAATAAGGGCCACTACAATGGCTAGCTGTGAAATTTGCAGCTCCGTAGGATAGTCACCGCAGATAACGCGCCGTAGCTTGTCGTATTGCAGTCCTGTATTGCTGTAGCTCAAATCCTTACCACAGCATAGGGCGATGTGGATTTCTTTATTTAAAAAGCCCCAGTGGTCAATGCTTTCGTCAAAGCTACGCTTAGGCCTGTAGATAGCGCCGTTTTTGTCGATGCAGATGTGGTACTCGTCATAGATTTCGCCCCATCTTCCCCAGGTGTAGTGTAAAAAAATAGTACGCTCTCGGTCAGTTTTGGCCTTCTTGGCCATATCCAAAAGCATACTATGATAAATTCGGGCTGGTTTTATTGACATTTTCATGGTGTTCATCCCTTCTGTCTTGCAATAAAGTTGGGTAGAAGAGTGGCTCCCCCTCGGGGGGAGCTGTCAGCGAAGCTGACTGAGAGGGGACCAACGTTCACTTAATTGTTTACCGTAGCCCCTCTCCGCCTCGCAAGCTCGGCACCTCCCCCGGAGGGGGAGGCATCTTGCTATTTTGCGCCTATATGATGTGCATCCTTTCGTATTATTGCTTGTAATATACTCGTGATACTTCTATAAGCGGGATTGGTTAGGTGTATAGTAACTATACAGTTTATTTAGCTGCTGCGATGACTCGGGTCAGAGCGTCAATGTTGGTGCTGAGCTGGTCGATTTTGTTTTCCATGCGTACTAGGAGATAACAGCTCACTAGCATGGGGAAGCCGTAGTTCGCAGCTGCGGTCAGCATTTGATCCATTTCCATTCTGGTCATCCTTTCTTTGGATTAAGTTGAAAACCCCTCCGCCTCGCAAGCTCGGCACCTCCCCTTTAAAGGGGAGGCTCCTTGCTAACTAACTGTAGAAGAGAGGCTCCCCTTTAAAGGGGAGCTGGCGCCGCAAGGCGACTGAGGGGTTTTATAATACTACCTTACAGCAAAACGGTGTATTCGCAGGTGTGCATGCGTGCTTCCACGATTTCCACCAGGTCGCCGTAGGCGCTGTCAAAGACGTTCTTGTCGATGATCAGCTGCATAACATTGGTGGCCTCCTCCAAGGTCACGTCCTCGCGAGGGTCGTTGACGATGAGGATACG
>SFCN01000088.1 GCA_004558595.1 Phascolarctobacterium sp.
GTGGGCTATGACAAGCTGCCGGAGGTGTATCTTTTCTATATATCTGAAAAGGACATCTGGTGTAATGGGCATACTGTTTATCATGTGCAGCAGTCATTAAGCTTCGGGGGGAAGCAGATTCCATATGAGAATGGTTTACATACTATTTATGTCAACGCAGAGATTGACGATGGTTCGAATATCGCCAAGCTGATGCAATATCTAAAAACCGCTAAGGCTGGAGATACTAGCCAAGGAGCATTGTCAGATTATGTAAATTACCTGAAGTCCCCTAAAGGAGGTCGAGAAGTCATGGGTGAGTTTGAAAAATATTTTAGAGAAGAAGGCCGCAAGGCTGGTGTAGAAGAAGGTCGTTTAAACAGTATCAAAGCATTGATGCAAAATACGAAGATCAGTGCTCAAGAGGCCATGAGAATGCTGAGCATTCCTCCCGAAGAGCAACAAAAGTTGCTGCCCCTGCTGTAACATAGTTTTTTGTAAAAATATGATATTGTAAATTTTTAACGCCCCAGTGTGGAGATGTGATTGTGTAATCACTTCTCGCTACGCTGGGGCGTTTTGTTGTTTTAGTTAAATAACCAATTTTACGAAGAAAGGCTTGCGTGGGCAGGCCTTTTCTTCTATAATGGCACTATACAGAATGGAGATGAGTTAAAAATTGAAAAACTATCTTATGGTTGATTTTGAGTTTACCAATTATAATAGACCTGTTGGAAGGCCTAGTGCATATTTTTCTGAAATCATTGAGATTGGTGCTGTTCTTTTAGATGGTGATAGCTTTAGAGAGCTTGCAAGATACCAAAGCTTCGTAAAGCCAAGATTTTTTCCTAAACAGGCTAAGGATTCAATGGATTTTTGCATGATCACTGAAAAGGACATGAAAAAGGCTGCTGAATTTCCGGATATGGTTCAAAAGATGGCCGAGATGTATAAAGCAGGCGAAACATATTTTGTTGCCTGGGGTGATAGCGACTACAAAGTACTTGATACTGCCTGCAAAAGATATAAAATTGATAATCCTATAAAGTATGAGGACTATCTTGATCTAGCGGAAGCCTACAAGCTGATGAAGGGCGATAATTACACCACTGGCCTTAAGGCAGCTACTGAGGAGCAGCAGGTAGATACTGCAGGACTATGGCATACCGCCTTTGATGATGCTAATAACACAGGCAAGCTTTTGCAAAAACTGGTAGATAATGGATGGGCTCCTGAAAGCTACTTTGCAGCAATAAAAGAAAAGAATTAGTGTTGCGGCGCCAAGCCGAGCTTTCTCTATGTAAAAATGGTAATACCAATACTTTATGCGAGCAGTTTAAAAAAGGCGTTGAGGCTAAGGGGCATCATGTAGATTTGGTGCGCAAGAAGGATGCGAAGAAATTTAAGTCCGAGGCTGATTTGAACAAGAAGAATGTACGCGTAATGGTTAAACCCGGCGGCACTAACGAGAAATTTGCGCTGGCCAATCTGCCGGACTGCACCCTGCTGGTACATCAGCAAAATGCCGAGATTCCGGGCCTTATCGCTGAAGGCAAGGCCGATGTTATGATTACTGAAACCATGGAAGCACGTCGTTATACTCGTGATGAAGCTCGCTTGGCTGCTCCGCTTTTGGATGATCCCTTTACCAGAAACCAATTCGGCATTTTGATGCAAAAGGGCGACCAGGAATGGCTCAATTATGTCAACTTCTTTATGGAAGAAAAGGACATGGACGGCACGCTTGATAAGCTGGAAGACCAATATATTAAATAAGCTTTGTAAACTTCATATGCTCTAAAAACTAAAGCTAGCACTGCTGACCACGCAAGTCAGTTGTGCTAGCTTTTTTACTTGATTTTATAGTGAACCCCTGTTTCGAGTAACGTTTCGTTACAGGAGTTAAATTTAGTATCTTTGTACGCATGCAACGAGCAACTCAAAGCAGCTTTTCCAGCAGCTCCGGCGTCAAATCATCCTCGCCATAAACCTTGATGCCGATACTTGTCAGCAGAGCTGCTGTGACTCCTTGACCAGAGATAGTCGTGCCTGAGAATGTGCCATCATAGATGGCTTTGCTGCCGCAGGAGGGGCTGCGTTGCTTTAAGATGGCTACGGTAATACCCTTTTCCATGCACAGCTGCGCACATTTTTGCGCGCCATCAATAAAGGCAGTAGTAACATCCTGTCCCTCTTTATTAACGACTTTAGCCTTGCCATGCAGTACATCAGCTCCAGTCCCTCCTTTAATCTCAGCAGGAGGGCGGGGAGTGGGCAAACCGCCGCTTACTTCAGGACAGAATGGCAAAATCTCTTCTACCTTACCCTTAGCCAACAGCTCCAAAAGCAAGGGGCAGGGATTGCCATCACCCTTATAACGCACAGGATGATTTAATAAACACGCACTGACGAGAATCATTGTACCAGCTTCTCCACTACCGCGCCCAGCCTAGCTTCCCAGTCGGCGCAGTAGTCACTGCCACCTTGGGCACAGTCGCTCTTGCCGCCGCCGCGACCAGCGAAGGCAGCATTCAGCTCCTTCATCACTGCACGACAATCGATGCTGGTATTAGCCCCTGCTACCGCAGCGTAGCTAATGCGCTCAGGCTTAGCTGCTACTAAAAGACCCAAGGTGTTTTCGTGTGCAGTGAGCTTGGGAATGAAGGCCTTGATATCCTTGGCATCAAAGCCATCCAAGGACCAAGCGACCACCTTGACGCCGTTGGCGTCGGTGGGCGCAACGGCCATAATTTCCTCCAGCTGCTTTTCCTTCATAGCCAGCAGCTTGCTCTTTACTGCCTCTAGCTGCGTCTGCATATCCGCCTTCAGCTTTTCGATGTGCTCCGGCACCAGCTCCGGCTTGGTGGACAAAGATTGCGCTACCTTGAGCAGGGTGCTGTTCTTTTTATCCATGTCTAACAAAGCACGCCGTCCGCACAAGAATTCCACGCGACAGCCACCCTTGTGCTTTTCGTGGCGAATGACCTTGACGCTGCCAATCATGCCCGTGAAGGGAGGATGAGTACCGCAGCAGGTGCAAATATCCGCATTTTCTACGCTGACGATACGCAAAATACCGGTCAGCTTGTCGTTGAATTTACGCATTTTATCCTTCAGCTTCACAGCCTCGGTGCTGTCTATATAATCCACGTGCACCGGGCGGTTGTCCCAAATAATCTCGTTGGTGAAAAGCTCCGCCTTGAGCAGCTCCTCCTCGGTCAGCTCCTTATCCAAATCGATAAAAACGCTGTCCTCGTTCATATGAAAGCCCACGTTATGGGCTTCAAAAAGCTTCCAGCAGGCATAGGACAGGATGTGCTCGCCCAAATGCTGCTGCATTCTGTCGAGACGCACGTTCCAGTCCAGCGCAGCCTTAACGCTGGCGCCCACTGCCAAAGCAGCCGTACATTCATGATAAATATGCCCATCCTTTTCAGAAACATGCTCCACTAGCACGTCATTAATTTTGCCTTTATCGCTGAGCTGACCACCGCCCTCAGGAAAGAAGACTGTTTGGTCCAACTCTACTAAAAATTTGCCGTCTTTTTCGCTGCAGGCTGTAACAACGGCCTCACACTCCTTCAGCATGGAGTTATTTTCAAAAAGCTTTACTGTCATAATTAGTCCCCCTCAACATCCTTAAAACCAATGTATTTAGCAAAAATCTACTAGTGATATTGTACCACCTCTAAGTCAAAATATGGTATAATCTTAGTGTATTTTGCAAAAAATTTCACTTTTACCAGAAGCGAGGACGTATAAATGTATCAAAATTTACTGTTTGATTTGGATGGTACCCTGACTAATTCCGCCGAGGGCATCACTAAATGCGTGCAGCACGCTCTGCATCTTATGGGCATTGAAGAGCCGGACTTGAAAAAGCTGGAGGTTTTTATCGGCCCGCCTTTGCGTGCCAGCTATATGCAATACTACGGTATGACTCAGGAGCAGGCGGAGGAGGGCATCGAGCTCTATCGCCAACGCTATACCGATATCGGTATCTGGGAAAACAAGGTTTATCCCGGCATGATGGAGCTTTTGGGACTATTAAAGCAAAAGGGCTTTCGCTTGGGCATGTGCACTGCTAAGCCAGAGGTTTTTGCCCTGCGTATCGCCGAGCATTTTGGCTTCAATGACTTTTTAGTTGATGTCACAGGCTGCAGCTTGGATGGCAAAACCGACAATAAAGCTCTCGTAGTGGCGGAATCCCTACGCAAATGGGGTCTTACTACTCCTGAGCAAAAGTCCACAGTGGCTCTCATTGGGGACCGCCGCGAGGATGTGCTGGCAGCTCATGCCAATGGTATCGCCTGCATCGGCGTGGGCTATGGCTTCGAATCCCCCGGCGAGCTAAAGGAGGCCGGCTGTGAGCATTACGCGAAAACTATGGCCGATTTAAAGCATTTGCTTTTGGAGCAATAATTTCGGCAAATATATTAGCTTGACAAAGAGGTTTTTATGAATATTTATGCTATTGGCGACCTGCATTTATCCGGTGAGCCGCCTACCAAGCCCATGGAGGTTTTTGGGGAGCATTGGCTGGGACACAAGGAAAAGATTAAGGAAAATTGGTTAGCTACGGTTAAGGCTGATGATACTGTGATAATTTGCGGTGACATTAGCTGGGCCATGGGAATAAAAAATGCGGCGGAGGACCTAGCTTGGCTGGCCCGGCTGCCCGGCCGCAAGCTATTGCTCCGTGGTAATCATGATTATTGGTGGTCCAGCCTAGCCAAAATGCAGCAGCTTTATGGGGAAAATTTTGAGTTTCTCCAAAACGATTGCATTATGGCAGGTGATACTGCCATTTGCGGCACTCGGGGTTGGGTTTTGCCCTCATCGGAAAATTTTACTGCTGAGGATGAGAAAATCTATAAACGGGAGGCCATCCGCTTGGAAATGTCCCTAAAGGCAGCCGCGAAGCAAAATCCTGCTAGCATCATCGTAGCTATGCATTATCCGCCTCTTTTTGCGGCAGAAGAGCATACTCTGTTCACGGATTTGCTAGAGCGATATCAAGTACAATACTGTGTTTATGGGCATATTCACGGTGAAAACCATGTGCTGACCTTCGAAGGCGAGCGTGCCAGCGTGAATTATAAGCTGGTAAGCTGCGATACCCAAGGCTTTGCATTGACGCGGATCTTATGATAGTACACCGAAAGCACACAAATATACTAAAATTTTATGGGTAACGAAATGATATGATACCTCTTAAGTAGACATAGCAAATATAAAAAGTCTATTTAAGGGGGACATCATCATGGTAGCTAAAAAATACTC
>SFCN01000089.1 GCA_004558595.1 Phascolarctobacterium sp.
CAAATAACAGTTTGTAGGGGAGTTCTGATACTCCCCTATAAAAATGGCTATTTATCAACTGTTTGTTGTGACATAGCCTAAAAAGTAAATAAAAAATTTTACGCATGCTATGCACCTCTTTTTCATCTAAGCATAGAAACTGAAATTCACATTAATTCTTCTTCACCATTCTCTAAGAATATGTTATCATATATTGGGGTAAAAGTGTAATGTATTTGTTGTAAATACTTTGGAGGTTGGCATGAAAAAGAAAAATTTACAATGGATTATTATCTGTAATATTTTAGGAGTGGTACTCTTTTTTAGTTGGTATATAACGCAGTTTTCCGGATTTTGGTTTGAAGTTGATAAGGCGATTTTCTACGGCTTCAATCAAATGCTGACTACAAGCAAGGCCTTTATGTATTTTGTGGCCTTTATTAATTTGCGTGCTTTTGATATAGCTGCTTTTGTAGCCATGCTGGCGATTTTTTATAGCTATTATCGCAAATCCAATGTGGAGGGTAAGCGCTGGCTTTTTTGCGTTGGCGTGGCCATGCTTGTGAGTGCCATTGTGATGAAGCAGTTTGACAGAATGCTGGAATTTGATAGAGCCAGTGCCAGCATTTATTTTGAGCAGCTTTATCATAATGTTAATTTTGTGAGCGAGCTTAGTGGCTGGCCGAGCAAGGACCGCTCAGCCTCCAGCTTCCCCAGTGACCACGGTATGATGCTGTTAATTTTTGTAGCTTTTATGTGGAAGTATATGGGGAAGGCTGCTTTTTACAAGGCTTTGGCTGTTTTTGTTATTTTCTCTCTCCCGCGCATTATGGGTGGAGCGCATTGGTTCACCGATGTTTTTGTAGGCTCACTTTCCTTTGCTTTAATTATCTTGAGCTGGATACTGCTCTCCCCTGCTGCTGATATTGTTATTGATTGGTTAGAAAAAAAGGTGCCACTGCGTTATTTTCTTATAAAGCGGTAACACTTTTGTCCCGCGAGGGACAAATTTTGCTAAAAACTAGAAAAAATGTACTCAGAACTGCCTTTGGGCAGTTCTTTTTTTGACGAATTTGTGATAAAATTGAATTGTAATTTTCAAGAAAATTCGGCAAGGAAGTGACAGAATGGAATTTGTAAAATCCGCTGATGTAGTCGTTATTGGTGGCGGCATTGTGGGTACTGCTATTTTGCGTGAGCTTTCCAAGTATGACCTGAAATGCGTACTGGTTGAAAAAGAGCCGGACGTGGCTTTGGGCACTACTAAGGCTAACAGCGCTATTCTTCATGCAGGCTTCGATGCTCCTACCGGCAGCCTGAAGGCTATTACCAATGTGCGTGGTAATAAGCTGTACCATGAGCTGGAGCACGAGCTGGATCTGGATATTAAATGGACCGGCTCCCTGGTCGCTGCAACCACTGATGAGGAAATGCAGACTCTGCAGGAGCTGATGGCTCGTGGCCGTAAGAACGGTGTAGAAGGTTTGCAGATTTTGAGCCATGAAGAGGTTGTGGAGCAAGAGCCGAACCTGACCAATGTTAAGGGCGCTCTGTGGGCTCCTAGCGCAGGCGTATGCTGGCCCTTCGGTGCTGCTATCGCCTTTGCAGAGTGCGCTGTGCAAAATGGCGCTGAGGTTATCCGCGACTGCAAGGTTTTGGGCTTCGTAAAGGAAGATGGCAAAATCACCGGCGTAGAAACCTCCAAGGGCGTTATTGCCGCGAAATACGTTGTCAACGCTGCCGGCATTTATGCTGATGAAATCGCTAAGCTGGCCGGTGACGATACCTTTACCATTACTCCGCGTAAGGGTGAATATATTCTCTTTGATAAGACTGCCTGCAACAGCTTGGTATATGGCGTGGTATTCCCCTGCCCCACCAAGAAATCTAAGGGTATTTTGGTGTGCACCACCACTCATGGTAACACCTTCATTGGCCCCAATGCTAATGAGCAAGATTCTAAAACTGACTTGGCTGTTACCACTGCCGGCATGAACGAAATCATGGCCTCCGCTCGTAAGCTGATTCCTAATCTGCCCATGGGCGCCGCTATTACTGAATTTGCCGGCCTGCGCGCTGTTTCCAGCACTGGTGACTTTATCCTCGGTCCCAGCGATAAGGTAGAAAACCTTTATAATGCTGCTGGTATGCAATCCCCCGGCCTCACCGCTGCTCCTGCAGTTGGCGAGCTCATCGCTAAGGAAATCGCTCGCGTAAGCGGCGCTGCCGCTAAGGCTAACTTCAAGGCTGCTCTGCCTAAGAAGAAATCCTTTGTACGCATGACTCCCTCCGAGCAAGCAGCTAAGATTGCTGAGGATAAGCTCTATGGTCGCGTAATCTGCCGTTGCGAAACTGTTACCGAGGGTGAAATTGTGGAAGCGATTAAATCACCTGTGGGCGCTCGTACCGTGGATGGCGTAAAGCGTCGTACTCGCGCAGGTATGGGTCGCTGCCAAGGCGGCTTCTGCGGTCCCCGTGTAACTCAAATTTTGGCACGTGAGCTGGGCATTTCCATTCCCGAGGTGCTCAAGGAGCGTGCTGATTCCAATATGTTCTATGAAAAATATCCGGTAGACGGCGGGGAGGAATAAGTATGAGCCAGTTATATGATGTAATTATTGTCGGCGGCGGCCCTGCTGGTCTTTCTGCTGCTTATAGCGCATGGGAAAATGGCGCTAAAAAGATTATCGTTATCGAGCGCGACCGCGAATTAGGCGGTATTCTGCAACAATGCATTCATAACGGCTTTGGTCTGCACCATTTTAAA
Organism: Phascolarctobacterium sp.; assembly: GCA_004558595.1. Taxonomy (GTDB): domain Bacteria; phylum Bacillota; class Negativicutes; order Acidaminococcales; family Acidaminococcaceae; genus Phascolarctobacterium_A. The sequence continues at coordinate 2,747 of SFCN01000089.1, forward strand.
GAGGAGCTGACCGGTCCTGGCTATGCTCATAAATGCATTGAGCTGGTTAAGGATAAACCGGAAATCGAAACCCTAGTTGATACCATGGTTTTGGATGTCCAAAGCAATAAAACCGTTATTGCGGTAAATCCTGAAAAGGGCCTGATGAAATTAGAGGGTAAAACCGTTATTCTGACCATGGGCTGCCGTGAGCGTACCCGTGGAGCTATCCGCATTCCCGGCGAGCGTCCTGCAGGCGTATTCACAGCCGGTGCTGCTCAGCGTATGGTTAATATGGAAGGCTATCTGCCCGGTCACAAAATCGTTATTCTGGGCAGTGGCGATATCGGCCTGATCATGGCTCGTCGTATGAGCCTGGAGGGCTGCAAGGTTCAAGCTTGCTTGGAAATCTGCCCCTTCTCCAATGGTCTGACCCGTAACATCGTACAATGCTTGAACGATTATGATATTCCTCTGTACCTGTCCCACACCATCGTGGCTATTCATGGTGAAAAACGCGTTACCGGTATTACCGTTGCCAAGGTTGACGAGCGCATGACCCCCATTCCGGGTACTGAATTTGATATCGAGTGCGATACCGTGCTGCTGTCCGTAGGTCTGATTCCGGAGAACGAGCTGAGCCGTGGTTTGGATCTGGCTATGAACCCCCTGACCAATGGCCCCGTTGTAGACCAACATCGTGAAACCAGCTTAGATGGATTCTTTGCTGCAGGCAACGTTGTTCATGTACATGATTTGGTTGACTTTGTATCCGAGGAAGCAGAAATCGCCGGCAAATATGCTGCCTTGAAGGCTCAGGGCAAGCTTTCCAGTGACAACCGCACCGTAAAGGTTAATGCTATTGATGGCGTGCGCACCTGCGTACCCCAACAAATCACCATGCCTGCTGAAATTCCTGCAGATGAAAAGATTAAGCTGTTCATGCGTGTAGCTGCCCCCCACCGCAAGGTTAAGCTGGTGGTTAAGAGCGGTGACAACGTATTGTTGAATAGACCTCTGCCCGTTGCTAAGCCCAGTGAAATGATTGCTGTGGAAATTCCGGCTGCTAAATTCAATTTGATTGGCGACGAAATTTCTGTTGGTCTGGTACTGTAAGGAGGGTATGAAATGGCTGTTGAAACTCGCGTGATGAACTGCATTATGTGCCCCATGGGCTGCGAATTGACTGTTACCATTGAGGATGGCAATGTTACCAGTGTTACCGGTAATACCTGCCCCCGTGGTCCCATTTACGCTAAAAACGAGGTTACTGCACCTAAGCGTATGTTGACTACTACTGTGGCTATTGAAGGTGGCGCTCTGCCCCTGCTGCCCGTAGTATCTGCGGACGTGCTGCCCAAGGAGCGTATCCTTGACTGCGCTTGCTATCTGCGTGGCGTAAAGGTACAGGCTCCTGTGAAGACCGGTGATGTTATTGTAGAAAACATCCTGGGATTGGGTGTAAACATTATCGCTAGCCGTGATATGGAGCTCCATGAGCAATAATAAGTAAAGAAAAATTTGGACCTCTCTGCTGTAAGTGGAGAGGTCTTTATTTTGTGATAAAAAACAACCTTGGTAGACAGTGCTACCAAGGCTGTAAAAAGGAGGTGTATGGAAAAGGGTAAATGATATTATATTAGGTGTTATTAGCAATGACAGCGCCGATAACAGCGCCGACGATGAGACCGCCAATGAGCTTATCATTACCACTGCTATGGTGATGATGCACTTCTCTTCTTGGAGGCGGCGGTGGCGGCTGGCGATGTCCCTTGTGTCTACCATTGTTATAATGCATAGGGTGTGGTCTTGGAGCAGGCCGAACGCTGTGGGACGGGCCCTTGTGTCCGTTGCTAGGACGAACACTGTGAGAGGGAGCCTTGCTATGGCTGGGACCGCTGTGGTGATTGCTGCGAAGCTCAAGCTGCATTGGGGAAGCGAAATCGGGGGCAGCGGCAGAAGCGGTGCTGGCTAAAGGAGTGGAAAGGAACATAGCGGCCAGCGCTATGGCTAAAACCTTTTTAGAGTTCTTCAACATTATAATCCCTTCTTTCTTTGACAATTTCATTGAAGATATCTACGAAAGCTGAAGTAATTTCCTTATTTGAGTATAGTATAAGAGATAAATATGGCAGAATTATGTTTTTTCGAAAAAAATTGACTGAGTAGTCAGGGCAGTATTTAAGCATATTTGTTTGCCAACGTAGCCAAGTGTATCCCTAAAAAGTGTTAAAAAAGTAGCAAAATCTTGCAAAAAAGGTGTTGACATTCCTGTCGGGGAGTGGTATTATATACAAGTCGCTGAGATACAGAAACAAAAACAAAGACACAGAAACGAACAGGACAACGAAAATGAACCTTGAAAACTGAACAATAACCTATTAAAAAGCGAATGTGCGGGTCGAGCGTTCTGCAAGAACGCGAGACCAAGTCAAATTAATTTCTTTTAATAATAA
>SFCN01000090.1 GCA_004558595.1 Phascolarctobacterium sp.
GCCGTGCTTACATTCAGGTCGCCAGTTACGTCGTTACCGCTAACAATAGCAACATCATAGCCAGCGTTATCAATTACTACATTCTTCAGCTTATTGGCCTGGCTAGACAGATTAATACCTTGGCCAGCAGCCACAATCAGAGCTCCTGCTTTGGCTACATAGCCATTAGTCTCAGTAATTGCGCCACTAGTAGCAGTCAAAGCGATTGTATCAGCAACAATAGAGCCGCTTGCTAAGCCCATATTATTGCCAGCAGTCACTCTTGCATTAGTAGCCACAATGCTGCCACCTTGCAGCTGCACATTTCTAGCCGCAGTAATAACAGCGGTTTCGCCGGAGATAGTTCCACCATTATGGAAGAAATCCTGTCCTGCATTTACGCTAATATTCTCACCGCTTACAGTACTGCTGCCATTTAAGGTCAGGTCACTAGTAGATGTTAAAGTAGTTGTGCCATTAGTAGTTTCAATACTGCCATTTACAGTGATTTCAGCAGAGGTAAGAGTAGTTTTGTCATTAGTGGTTTCAACGCTGCCATTAACAGTGATGCTGCTAGCCTTCAAAGTAGTTGCATTAGTAGCAGTTACTTTGCCAGCGACACTCAAATCAGACCCAGCAGTCAGATCTGCATCGTGGGAAGCAGCTACATTACCATTGATAGTCGTGCTTCCATCGGAGCTCAGACTTGCGTCATTAGTAGCAGTAACTGTGCCTGCTACAGTCAAGCCTGCGCCAGCAGTTAAGCTTGCATTATGAGCAGCCGTTACATAGCCACTAACATTCAAGTCGGTTGCAGCATTCAACACAATATCATTAGCACTGATTGATTTGTCCTCATTAACTACTATGCCTGCTTCTTGGTTGGTTATAGTAATATTTCCGGTTGCTTGCAGCGCATTAGACAACTCAATTGCATTATCATAGCTAGATTCATCTGCATTATTAGTCACACTCAAGCTGCCCTGAATTGTCTCAGCAGTATTCACTGTTAGCGCATGAGCATTGCTTACATTCGTGCTGAAAATAGTCACAGAGCCTAAAGCGTGGTTAATATTCACTTGCTCCAGCTGGTTAGCAGTGCTCTGAAGGTCGGTAATGCCATTTGCAGAAGTATTCAGCACCGGAGTTGCCAGCCCGAAGCCCTCATTTTCAGTAATCATCGTGTCGGATGTCAAATTGGTGGTCTTAGCAGTAATCGTACCACTCTTCAACTGTACGTCATTACCATCCAGAGTTACAACCCCAGCCTCAGCGTTATCAGAAGCCGCAGTAAGAGTACCACCATCAACAACCACAGAATTATTATCTGCTTGCAACGTAATATTCTGTGCAGAAAGCGCTGCACCCTCGCTTACCGTAATATCTGCTTCATCATTAATCAAGCTGATATTGCCAGTGGCAGCCAGCTGCTTATTCAGCGCAATCTTATTAGCCAAGCCGTTATTATAGTTATGTACTGTCAGATCGCCATTGACCTTAGCTCCCTCAGTACCTTCGCTCAAAATGGCTATATTAAGGTCCTTAGCAGTAGAATTACCATTGTAAATAGTAACATCACCAATAGTATTTGCTACAAGCACATTATGCAATTGATTGTTTTGACTTGCTAAGCTAATCGCACCTGCAGCCTTGGCCTTAACCAAAGCAGTATTAAGCACGAAGCCAGCGCTTTCAGTGATGGCTCCGCTAGTCGCAGTTAATACAGTAGTTGTATCGGCAGTAATACTACCACCGCTCAAGCTAATATCATTATCCGCTTCTAGATTAGCCTCCTTAGCCACAACAGTGCCGCCGCTTACAGTAACATTCACGCCGTCCAGCAGCACTGTTTCTGTAGCAGTGAGCTTACCGCCAGCTACCACAACATTATTATTATCAGCCTGGAGAGTGATATTGGTAGCGATGATGTCGGCACCAGCGCCCACGCCCACATTGGCTTCCTCGTTGATGATGCTAATATCGCCTGTTGCCTGCAGCTTATTAGCCAAAACGATATTATTAGCTTCGCCCTTATCATAGTTGTGTACAATTAAATTCCCACCCACAATAGAGTTGGGAGTAGTAATGGCGATGTTTAAAGCAGCATTGGTAGTATTACCATTGCCAACAGTAATACTGCCACTAGTATTAGACACATTCACATGCTGCAGCTGGTTCACATCGCTATCCAAAAGGATATTGCCTGCTGCTGTTGCATTTACCACAGGAGCATTCAGCGCAAAGCCACTAGCTTCTTCAATAGCGCCATTGTAGGAACGCAAATTGATAGTAGCGCTACTCAGTGTACCGGCTTGCAGTTTAATATTGTTTCCTGCATGAACGTTGACGCTATTAACGCCATTTATAGCATTGGTGCCGTTCACCACAACATCGCCCAAGCTGCCCAAATAAACAGCATTGGAGCTAATAGTTTTGCTATTATTATCTAAAGTTAAATCAGTAGTAGTATAAATGCTAGCAGTATCACTACTATTCAATGCATCAAGCAGATTCAAATTGCCATCGACTACAATGCCAATATTTTGCAGGGTAGTCCCGCTCACAGGCTCAACCTCAAGATTCAGCACGCCCTGAGCTGCTTCGCCCGTGCTAGAGCTAGTTAGCCCCTTCACATAAACATTATCCTTCGCCTTAAGTGTAACCTTGCTGGCGGTGTCGGCTGCGTCCACATTCTTAATGCGCACGCCATCATTATCAGTGTGGCTAACACCGGAATTGTCATTCACGGCTGCACCAATACTGCCACCGCGAGCTTCAATAGTCAGCTCTAGACCATCAGCGCGCAGGTAATAATCCTCAGCCGTACCATTGCTGCCCATGAGGATGGATTTATTGGCGAGAAGATAAATTTCCTTCTTATTGCTGCTCTCGTTGCTCTCGCTAGCAGAGCCAGCTTCAGTAGCAACGCTAGAATTAGCCTTGCTAGAGGAAATATTGCGTAGAATTAAATTGTTATCGCTGGTTTGATGCAGATAAATATTACCACCAGCTACAGCGCTTAAGCCATCAGCAGACTTGCTTGTACCAAAAATATCGGTAGTAAGCATCTTGCTCGCCGTACCAAGGGTGCCCACTGCAGTAATATACAAGCTCTTACCCTTGATATTGGCAGTAGTGTCAGAGGTAGCATTATTATAGATATTGCCCAAGCTGGTCAGGTTAACCTCGCCCTTTTCGGAGCTAATGCTGCCCACATAAAGGTCGACAAAATCGCCCACATTATCGCTGCCGATAAAGCTATCGTTGCCTACCTCCTGACGACCCTCAAGCAGGATATAGCCCTTGTTATCGTTGCCATTAGCGGTCACAGTCAATTGACCATTTTCAGGATTAGCAAGACTGGTAATTTGCTGTACGCCCACGGCCTGCTTGTCCTGCACCACAGCGATAGTATTACCCTGAGCATCGTTCGTGATGCTCACATTGGTAATATCAGCGCTGCTCAAGCTCTTCAATTTACTCAGAGCATCAGCGTTAACGTAATTACCATTAGCATCCGTCTTCAAAATACCGTTAAGGGTAATATTCTCAGCCGTGCCGCTATTGTAACCGATGTTATTGCCAGCAATCAAAGTAATATTATGGCCAATAACATTGGGGTCCTTGGTCGAAGTCTTAGTTAAATTGTCACCGCTGGGGTTTACAATGGCCTCAGAAACAGTATAGAGTAGCGCATTGGGATCATATTGTTCATAGCTATACAAAGAACCATTATTCTTAGCATTGGCGCTAGCGACTAATCTATTTTTGATTTCCAGCAGTGTTGCATTGCTGCCCTCGCCGCCTACCATGGCCAAATTTTTCCAACGAGCAATTTGTTCCTCAGCAGTGCCCTTATTGCTAACCTCCGTAGGCAGTGCATCAACAAGGCTGCCAGTAGTCGCTTCAATAGTCACATCACCAGTCTTGGAATATACTCTACCAAGGCGCAGATCGTCATTAGCCTGCTTAATATTGATATTGCCATAGGCAGAAGCATTTAAGGACGCACTAAGACTATCGCCATCGGAAGGATTTTGTCCCACATTAACCAAAAATTCCGCTATTTGTCCTCCTGCATCAATGCCATAAATACTACCATTGTTAGTGGTCAAGTTCACTCTTTTAGCATTAATGCTATTAGCCTTACTTATAATATCGCCTTTGTTAGAATTATTGGTTATATCCAAATTTTTCCAAGCCTTAGAACCTAGTTGATGAACATCACTATCACTAGTTAGCAAAAGCAAATTACCCTTAGCTCCAACTGCGCTATTCACAGTAATATCAGAATCGTACTTATAATCATCGCTAATATTAAAAAGAGCTAAAGCGACGTTGTCGCCGGCAACGATATTGATACCTTCAATCCCTTGGTTTGCGAGCAATTCAATAGCAGAGCCATAGAGACTGCCACTTTTTTGCTCGATGGAGCCAAGCAAGGTATTAATCTTAATAAAGCCCTTCTCAGTTACCGCACCGGTAGTTGCATCCTTATACACCTGGGTATTGCCGATATTACCAGTGATATCCACGCCCATACTGGAATTAATGCTGATAGAAGCAAGTTGCGAATTCTCATTGATATTATCAATAGCATCCGGATTATGGCCAATAAATTTAATATAAATAGGTTGGTCCGCCTTGACGCTAGCGTGATAGGTTTCCAAGGTTCCCTGAGATTCCGTCCACACAACGTCATGATGCTCATGGCAGCCAAAAACGCCGGAATGGGACACTGTATCGCTTTCCACAGTATAAACGTAATCATCTAACTTCTTAGACGAATAATCCATATGAGTATTCGTAGTATCCCCGGCATCTTCAATTACATAGCTATTCGCATTGGGAAGTCTAGGATCCCCATTGGTACTGCCTTCGCCAATTTTATTGTCCGTAGTGGACCATTCAGCCAGCTTTTGCTGCTCTTCCTGAAGTGACCACAGGCCCCAGCCACCGCTCATAACATCCTTTTCATAACGAGTGAAGGTTGTTGTTTGCTTTCCTTCAGTCCAAGTATAGCGCAAGCCACTCTTAGGTCTGTAAATGTAATCATGCTCTGCTGTACTATCAGCAGTAACTGGAATTATTTCAGAGCCGCTATCAGGGGTAACCTCTTGACCATCAGCTGCATAATATTTAACCTCA
>SFCN01000091.1 GCA_004558595.1 Phascolarctobacterium sp.
CAGCCGAGCAAGGATATGAAGGGAAAGTCCATTGCAAGGCAGCTAATGCGGTTACGTGTCGGTGATTTTTGGGAAAATATCCTAGGATAATTAAGGAGTTGGAGAGGCTTGGAGAAGTGTGTAAAAGGTGAGAAAGCTATGGCGATTTGCATTGCTATAGCATTGTGCGTTCAGCGTTTGTCAATGGCTGCTGGGAGCATTTTTTGGGGTATATCAATAGCATGTTTCTTGTTTTTGCTTTATCAATCCTATAAGGCTGGAGATTTGAAGTCTAGAGCAGAGGGATTTGAACCATACTATAAGGTTATAGGATTCATGCTGCTTTGCTTTATTCCTTCGGTTATCTTTTCGGTGGATATAAAAACATCAGCAAAGGCATTTGCAGAGATGTGGATATACAGGCTGATGCCTTTTTTTATGGTTACTCTATTTGTTAAGAATAAAAAATGGTTAAAGAACATTTTTGTGGCATTCTTAATAGCTACTTGTATTGATTGTCTTGTTGCTGCTTATCAGGTTTATTTTATGCATGAATGGCGAGGCTGGGGATTTGGTGGACACCCCCTCAATCTTGCGTCATTACTTTCTATTATGACGCCAATATATGTAATTATAATGCTTGATGACACTTTTTCTAAAAAACTAAAACATATTTGTACAGTTGCTTTAGTATGTTGTGCTATAGGTCTGATTGCAGGTAAAAGTCGCGGTGCATGGCTTACTTTGGGCATTATATTGCCTTTAGTATCCTGCTATTATCTTGCTAAGAGTAAAAAAGCTTTAGCTATTTGCTTGGTTATTGTATTAGCTATTGGTGCAGGCTTTGCCTCCTCTAAGCAGTATAAAAAGAGATTGCTGTCGATTGGCAATACAACAACAGATGTATCCAATGCGGATAGAATTCGTGTTTGGCAGTCCTGTTTTAAAATGGTAGGAGATTATCCTGTTACTGGGGTTGGCTTAGGTAAATTCAGAGAGGTATATAATAAGGGACACTATCGTCTGAAGACTACTGTGCAGGATTTGCCTCATTCTCATAATAACTATTTACAGTTGTGGTCTGAAGGCGGCACTATAGGCTTTATCGGCTTTATAACGATGTCACTGTTCATATTGTTCAGAAACTTCAGGCTGTGGTGGAAGACAAAGTCACCATATTATCTGATGATTTGGGGCCCGTGGCTTGGATTTATGATTTTCGGCATGTTTGACTTAATTATAGATCATTCAGCCATAACCAAGGTATGGTGGTTCTTGCTCGGCATGCTGTTAGTATTTACTAGCAATAAAAAGGCGAAAGATTGACTTGATGATATATTTATTGCCAAAACTGAGCAGTTCCTCCGCTCACTACCTCTAATTTATCAAACCTCTCCTAATAGAAAACTATTATTGACAAATCACAGGTGGTGTGAGATACTAATAATAAATATTAGGCTAATATTATTGACAGGTTTAGTCATGAGTAGCATAATATTAGGTAAAGGCTGTTCGCTAAACAGGCGAACAAATCCTTAAAGGAGGGAAATTTATGCAACATCTGCCGTTGAACGTGCGCGTGCCCATGGATGAGGATAACGTGGCCATCGTGCGTCATGAGGACAAATGCATTAAGTGTGGTATGTGCAAGAACGTCTGTGAGGAGTATATTGGCGTTCATGGCACCTATACCTTAGAAGAAACAGGTGGCAAGGGCATCTGCATTCATTGTGGTCAATGCACTCAGGTATGCCCTGTAGACAGCCTCACCGAGCGTTATGAATACCAGGATATTCGCGAGGCTGTGGCCGATCCTGATAAGATCGTCATCGTCAGCACTTCCCCGTCCGTGCGTGTGGGTTTGGGCGAAGAGTTTGGCATGAGCGCAGGCTCCTTTGTGGAAGGCAAAATGGTAGCTCTGCTGCGTAAGCTAGGCGTGGACTATGTTTTGGACACCAATTTCGCTGCCGATCTGACCATTGTGGAGGAAGGTAGCGAGCTGATTGAGCGCATTACTAAGGGGCGTGGACCCCTGCCCCAATTCACTAGCTGCTGCCCCGCTTGGATTAAGTTCGCAGAAATGTACTATCCGGAAATATTGCCCAATATTTCCAGCGCTAAGAGCCCCATTGGCATGCAAGGTCCCACTATAAAGACCTACTTCGCTAAGAAAATGGGCTTGGACCCCAAGAAAATCGTCAATGTAGCCTTGACTCCCTGCACAGCCAAGAAGTTTGAAATTCGTCGCGAAGAAATGAGCGACGCATCTAGCTATCTGAGCATTGAGGGCCTGCGAGACATGGACGCTGTCATCACGACCAGAGAGTTGGCCCAATGGGCTAAGGAAGAGGGCGTTGACTTCTCTGGGCTGGAGGACTCCGCTTATGATGATTTCATGGGCGAGGGCAGTGGCGCCGGCGTAATTTTTGGCAATACCGGCGGCGTTATGGAAGCGGCTCTGCGTACCGCCTATGAGCTCATCACCGGTGAAGAAGCTCCGGCTCCGCTCTTGGACTTGCAGCCGGTAAGGGGCTATGAGGGCATTCGCGAAGCCAGCCTGGATGTGAAGGGCCTTACTGTGAATGTGGCTGTTGTTTATGGGACCGCCAACGTGCGCAAGATGATTGAGCGCGTAAAGGCCGGCGACAAGCAATATCATTTCATCGAGGTAATGACCTGCCCCGGCGGCTGTATTGGTGGCGGTGGACAACCTAAGACCATGCTGCCCGTAGCGGATGATGCCCGCAAGGCACGCATTGCCAGCCTGTACGCTCGTGACGCAAGCATGAAGGTGCGTAAGAGTCACGAGAATGAATCTATTAAAAAGTTGTACGAAGAATTCTATGGCCAACCCCTAAGCGAGCTGGCTGAGAAAATGCTTCATACCATGTATAAGGACAGAAGCGGACTGCTTCATGCCGGTGTTAAGGAGGAAAAGAAAATGACTAAATGGAAATGCAGTATCTGTGGTTATATTTATGAGGGCGAAGCCCTGCCGGAAGGCTTCACTTGCCCGATTTGCAAGCAACCTGCAAGCGTATTCGTGAAGGTTGAAGAGGCTGCTGCTCCGGCTGCCAATAAATATGCTGGCACCCAAACCGAAAAGAACCTGATCGCCGCCTTTGAAGGCGAATCCGGCGCTCGCAACAAATACACTTATTTCTCTGCTGTAGCTAAGGACGAGGGCTATGAGCAAATCGCCGCACTCTTCCTAAAGACCGCTGAAAACGAAAGAGAGCATGCTAAGATGTGGTTCAAGGAGCTGGGTGGCCTTGGGGACACCGCCGCTAACCTGCTGGCTGCCGCTGAAGGCGAAAACCATGAGTGGACCGACATGTATGTGGGCTTCGCTAAGACCGCTGACGAGGAAGGTTTCCCCGAATTGGCTGATAAATTCCGCGCTGTCGCTGAAATCGAGCGTCATCACGAGGAGCGCTATAGAGCGCTGTTGAAGAACGTGGAAACAGCTCAGGTATTCGCTAAGAGCGAGATCAAGATTTGGGAATGCCGTAACTGTGGTCACATCGTTGTTGGTACCAAGGCTCCCGAGGTTTGCCCCGTTTGCCTGTATGCCCAATCCTATTTTGAAATCCACGAATCTAACTACTAATACTTTCCTTAAGTTTTTTTAATCACATAGTGATGTTGGCTGCAAGCCCTGCTATTAAGCGAGGCTTGCAGTTTTCTTTTTATATATTTATAAAACAAATAATATTTGAGAGTACGGCCTAAATTTTACCGAATTATAGAAAAAGTCTTGCACATTGAGTAATTATTTGCTACTATTATACTCAGGAGAAGTGTCGCCTTACATAGGTGAAGCGAGAAAATATCAGGTAAATGGGGGAGAACAGTGGACCAGCATTTTAGTAAAATTGGCGAAGTGCACACCATGCTTCAGGAGGCCAAGATTGGTCTGTGGTGCGTTGAATACGATGAAAACAAGCCGCCGCGCTTATATGCTGACGATACATTTATGTCAATGATGGGCATTGCGAAGGACCTGTCACCTGAGGAGGGCTATAGGCTGTGGGAGGAGCAGATTCCGTCCTATGAAAAAGAGCGTGCGGCAGCCTATATGCAGACCATGATGCAGGGTGAGCATTCGGAAATTGAATATGCTTGGCAGCACCCGACCAAGGGGCTACTGTATATTCGTTGCTGTGGCGATTTAGATCCGAAATATACCGAAGGCAAACGGGTGCATGGCTGCCATCAGGATATCACCGACGTGGTACAGGTGCAGCAAAATATTGAGGGGAAGCTGAAGGAAACGGAGCAGAGCTATGCCAAGCTGAACAGTGATAACCAAAGCAAGCAAAACATTTTGAATACTATTCCCGGCGGCGTAGCAGTTATAAAAAGGGACGAGCGAGGAGTTTGGCATCCGGAGTTTATGTCCCAGGGCTTTGCTGATATGTTCGGTCTGAGCTTGGAAAAGCTGTGGGATTTATATAAAGATGATGCTATGGCGGGTGTGCATCCTGACGATAGGGCCCAGCTGGCCCATGATTTGGGTGAGTATCTGAGTGGTGACAAGGAATCAGCAGAGTTCGTTTATCGCCTGATTCGTGCTGATGGAAATTATTTGTGGGTGCGTAACACCTTAAATAGCATGCCCACTGCTGATGGCTTAAGGCGCAATTATTGTGTCTATCGTGATATTACTAAAGAACTGGAGGAAAGGGCGCAGCTGCGCTCGAAATATCGGGAGCTGCTTGCCACCCACTACCACGGACTGGGACATGATATGCTCCTGGTGGGACACTGCAATATTACCAGCAACAAAATGCTGGAGGTAGTGGATAATCAGGATAGGGATTTGCTGGCTAAGCTAGGTGATAACGCTGATACCTTTGTTCGCTTTCTTAGCCAGTTTGTGGAAGGTAATAAAGATAGACTTGGCTTTCTAGGCTTTGCTTTGCGTGGGCCATTATTGGAGGCCTATGCAGAGGGTAGGCGTGAGGTTAGTAATACCTATTTTGTTCAGAGTCCGCTGGAGAAATATGGTCGCTACGCCCAGTTTAAGGTTACCATGATGGAAAACCCTGATACCAATGATATTATGGGTGTTATGTCCATCACGGATGCTACGGAGCAAGCCATTAATAGAAAAATAGTGCG
>SFCN01000023.1 GCA_004558595.1 Phascolarctobacterium sp.
GTTAGGATTGATAGCTAGAAAAATTATTTAATTACGCCAATTTCCTTATAGTATTTGGCAGCGCCCGGATGCAGGGGCAGATTAGCGATATCCTTTACTGCGTCAGCAGGCTTCAGACCCTTCAGGTTCTTTTGAGCCTTGCCCAGCTCATCGATATGCTCCCAGAAGGATTTAGTCAGCTTGTAAACGGTGTCCTCGTCCAAATCATGACGGCAGAACATAACCATTTTAATAGCGGAGGTTTGAATGTCCTTATCTTGGTTCGGGTAAGTCTTGGCAGGAATGGTATATTTCGCATACCAAGGATATTTAGCTTGCAGAGCGGCGATGGTCTTGTCATCAATCTCTACCAGATGGCTGCCGGAGGTCAAGGCTTGGGAAACTGCAGCAGCGGGAGCGCCGGACATAATCCATGCGCCATCCAGAGTACCGTTTTGCAGCATATCAGCAGCAGGACCAAAGGCGATCAATTCGGTCTTGATGTCTTGAGGGAACTTCATACCAACAGTGGTGAAGTGGTTTTGGCATTCGTTGTAAACGGAGGAACCAGCAGCAGCGACAGCGAAGTGTTTGCCCTTGATGTCAGCCAAGGTTTTGATACCGGATTTGTTGGTAGCGACTACTTGGTTGGGGTTCATATAAAGACCACCGATAACCTTCAAATCCTTATAAGCGTGGCCCTTAAAGCTATCGGTGCCATTCAAGCATTGCAGTACGTTGGAGCTAATAGCGATGGAAACCTGAGCCTCGTTGTTGGAAACCATGTTCAGGTTAGCGATGCCACCTGCGGAAGCTTGGCTAGCAGCTTGCACGCCGGGCACGTTTTTGGTCCAGTTGTTGGTGATAGCTGCGCCAACAGCATAAAGCGCGCCAGAAGCACCTGCGGTGGGGAAATTAATTTTGACGATTTTGGCAGGAGCCTTAGCAGCTTCCTTTTTCTCGCCGCCGCAGCCAGCGACTACGCCAGCAAGCATAGTAACAGCCAATGCTGCGCAAGCAAGACGTTTCAGTGTGGAAAATGTTTTCATGTTTTTCCTCTCCCTTATAATAATATTTTTTTTAATCACTGCTTTACTATAAAAGCAGTTTAATAATAATCTCTAAATCATAATATACAGCTTACTACCATTTGTGAACTTGTTGACCTATTTCTTCATCCACTGCCAAGCTATTAATGCTACAAAAACTGCAATACCGATGGCATCGGTCATATAGCCCGGATAGAGCAGCAGTGGCGCTAAGGCGATGAGTACCACACGCTCCAACAGATTACAGCGACGCAACAGCCAGCCCTCAAGTCCAGCGACTAAACCTGCCGTACCTAAAAGTGCTGTAAATACGGCCCACAGGGTAGCCACACTGGTCGCATGAGGATCCACTCCAACCAAAAGCACCGGATTATCCAAAAAGAAGAAAGGAATAATAAAGCCGATAATGCCTAAGCGCATGGCCCATAGTCCCGTCTTAGTCTGATCCGAGCCTGCAATACCGCTGGCCACATAAGCACTGATAGCTACCGGCGGCGTAATATTGGACAAGCATGCGTAAATCAGGCAGAACAGATGGCTAGTCAAGGGCAAGGTTCCCGCGTCAATAAGCACCGGCACTGCCACCGCTTGCACGATTACATAAGCCGCTACACCTGGCACACCCATACCCAAAATCGTGGACATAATCATGACAAAGAAGCCAGTGAGATAAATATTATTATTATCAACGACGTTCAAGATCAAATAACCCATATTCAAGCCCATGCTGGTCAAGGTTACCGTGCCAATGATAACACCGATAATAACGCAGCACACGCCTACAGAAATAGCGCCCTTAGCGCCCTCCACCGTAGCATCAAGAATAATCTTAGGCGTCATACGGGTTTCCTTACGTAACCAGCTAGCGGCTATGGTACCGAAAATGGAAATAACTGCCGCATATAGGGGAGTGTAACCAGCGAACATCAAGCCAATGAGCATCACCAAGGGAATCACCAAATGGCCCTGCTCCTTCAGCACCTTCATAGCGTTGGGAATGTTTTCCTTGGACAGACCCGACAAGCCCAAGCGCATAGCTTCAAAATGTACTGCCAACAGAAGTCCCACATAGTATAGCAGAGCAGGCACAATGGAAGCCAGCATAACCTTGGTATAGCTCAGTCCCAAAAACTCCGCCATAACGAAGCCCACCGCGCCCATAATGGGCGGGCAGAACTGACCACCTGTGGAGGCTACTGCTTCTACCGCGCCGGCAAATTCCTTTTTATAGCCGGTTTGCTTCATCAAGGGAATCGTAATTGTGCCCGTAGTAGCTACGTTAGCCACGGCAGAGCCGTTAATCATACCCATCAGACCAGAGGCCAATACTGCTACCTTGGCCGGACCACCAGGAGTCTGACCCACCAGAGTCAAGGAAAAATCATTGATAAACTTAGAAAAACCGCTGTATTTCAAATACGCGCCAAATAATACGAAAAGGAAAATATAGGTTGCCGAAACACCGATACCGGTACCTAAAACGCCCTGCGTACCCCAGAACTGGGTAATCAAAACACGCTTTAGAGTAAAGCCATTGTGACCCAAATAGCCCGGTAGATATTCGCCAAACCAGTTATAGCCTAAAAAAAGCAAGGCTAACACTGCCAAATTGCCGGAAGCGCGACGAGCCGCTTCGAACACTACTAACAAAGCCGCACCAGCGATAATAACCTCATGGGTATCAATGCGTCCGCCCGTCATAGCAATACGCTCGTAATTCAAAATCAAATAGCCAAAGCTACCCACACCCAGGATAATTAAAGCTATATCCCAAAGCGGCGGCAGTTTGCGTACTCTTTTTTCCTTCTTAAAGGTTGGGAAGAGCAAAAAAGTGAACAGCAGCAAGAATATGCAGTGCATAGCACGCAAATTGATAGCGCTAATCACACCAATTGTAGTGAAATATACCTGAAAGCCAGCCCATACGCAGAGCAAAATCACAATTAATTTGGCTAAGGGACCCTGATAAGTACGCATGCGCGCTTCTGATTCCTTTTCCTCTAGCAGCTGTTGAGCCTTCTTATCCAATTCTGCTTGGGTTGCTTTATCTATTTTATTTTCATCCATAAACTTCTCTCCTTGCTACCATGCTACAAAACGATCATATATTTATCACATATTATACACCTTTCTTAAACTCTTGGCAATAAAAAAGCTGTG
This sequence comes from Phascolarctobacterium sp., assembly GCA_004558595.1. GTDB lineage: Bacteria > Bacillota > Negativicutes > Acidaminococcales > Acidaminococcaceae > Phascolarctobacterium_A. The sequence continues at coordinate 3,189 of SFCN01000023.1, forward strand.
CACATATTCCTTTTTAGAATTCATGCACAGACTTTTTAACTAAAGCGAGTAAACCACATTCACTTCACAGCTGGAAAAACTCCACCTCCGGTGTTTCTCCCTTCTGCAAAGTGAGCACAGCGAAGCTAGGTTTAGAGCCACCTCGAGGGCGGGACGGACTGCCTGGATTGATGAGCAACGTGTCACCATAATACTCGCATAAAGGCACATGGGTGTGCCCAAAAACAACGATATTCTGATCCAGCTCCTTAGCCCAATAGCCTAAATCCGCCTTTACATTCCATTGGATATACTTGTGACCATGGGTAAGCCACAGCTTAAAGCCCTCTAAAACAAGAAACTCGTCCACCTTAGCTCCATTGGCCACAATATCACAATTACCACGCACAGAAACACTATCGATACCCGTCAGATTATGCAAAAGATTGGCATCCTCCGCATGGTCACCCGTATGTAACCATAAATCCACCGGTGGCGTGATGCTCAGCAGCTTGCGCATAGCCTGCATACTGCCATGGGTATCGCCGGTAATACCAATTTTCATTTTTTCTTGCTCCAGATAGCCACCAATTTGCGAATAGCCTTGCCACGGTGGCTAATTTTATTCTTCTCCTGCATGGAGGCCTCACCCATGCCCTTATGCAGCTCCGTCGACCAAAACAGCGGGTCATAACCAAAGCCTAACTCGCCTAAAGGCTTGTGCAAAAGCATACCATCACAGATGCCATCCACTTCATGGAGCACCTTACCATCGGGCTGAGCCACGCATAATGCGCAACGGAAACGACAGGTACGCTTTACCTGAAACTTCATATTCATCAACAGCAGGTTATTATTATCCTCATCCGTAGCTTTTTCTCCAGCATAACGGGCACTGCGCACACCCGGTGCACCGTCCAAAGCCTGCACCTCTAGACCGCTATCATCGGCAATGCAGGCCTTGCCCAGCTTCTTGGCATAATAGGTAGCCTTCAGTCGAGCATTAGCGGCAAAGGTCCGACCATTTTCCACCGGCTCTTCGATGTGTTCAAAATCTGCCAAATACTTGATTTCAATGGGCAAATCCTTCATCAGGGTTTTAAATTCCTCCACCTTGCCCTGATTATGGGTAGCGACAACTAATTCCTTTAACATGTAAAAATCCTCATTTCGATTAAATATTTTCGATATCTCCCGTAGCTATGTCCTGCACCAGCACATATTGCCATTTATGGGCCTTCTTTTCCCGCAAGGCCTCATCATAGGCCTTGTCACGGCAATGGGGACATACTCCCCTAGGCAAGCATACAACAAAGGCACTCTGGTCTCCAAAGCGAGTACCCTCTGCCGCTGTTTGGATAGTGAAATAACCACCACAGGCGTGATAGCCGCAGTAGCGCAGTGTTTCCACCTGCTCCTCCCGAATACCTTCTTCATCGTAATAAATATGCTTACGACGCTGCCATACACCATTGCATTTGGCCAATAGACGCTGCTGCATTTCCTCACGCTTGAAATAGATTTCGCCGGACTGCTGAATGAGTTGATCCACTCTTTGGTTGCAGCGCGGGTCCTGACGACGTAATAGGCTCATATCAGGCTCCACTACTTTACTATAGTCCATCCCTGCCATGGCCAAAATAATACCAGTATTTACGTAAGGTAAGGCACTTTCAATAGAATAGCCACCTTCCAAAACAGCGATATCCGCCTTTAGCTTATCAGCCAAGCGAGCATAGCCAGCAGCGGTGACCTGCATAGAGGCCAAGGGATCGCTAAAATGATTATCCTGACCAGCGCTATTAATGATAAGCTCTGGCTGAAAATCCTCTAGGATGTGGCTGATAAGACCATCATAGAGACGATGCAGTCCCTCGTCCCCTGTTCCCGGTAGTAAAGGCAAATTAATATTGGTGCCCCAAGCGGCAGGACTACCTGCTTCCTCAGGAAATCCCGTACCTGGATAGAGGGTACGACCATCCTGATGGAAGGAAATATAGAGAGTATCGGGGTCGTGATAGAAAACATCCTGGGAGCCATCACCGTGATGCACATCCGTATCCACTACAGCTATTTTGCGAATGCCATACTTGCTCCTTAAATATTCTACCATTATTGCTTCAATATTAACAGTACAAAATCCACGAATTCCATGCACAATACGCATAGCATGGTGTCCAGGTGGGCGCACTAAAGCAAAAGCACGCTTCACCTCGCTCTTCATCACTGCATCCGCAGCTACCAAACATCCTCCAGCAGAGGTTAAATGAGCGGGAGTTATTACCCGGGAAATAGCCGGCACGCCTACATGAGCTCTTTGTAAATCGTTAATTTCCGCAAGACGAGGCCGATACTCACGAATTTCCTCGCAATCGAACAAGCCTTCCTCTTCCAGTTGATCCCGTGTGTAAAGCAGGCGCTCCTGACGCTCAGGATGTCCTGGTGAAATCATCCAGTCAAAGGCCGGGAAAAAGACTAAGCCTAAGGTATTTTTAGCCATCAGAAGTCCACCTCCTTACCCTGTACTTTCTGTAAAATGCCCGGCTTTAGCTGCATACGCAGATTAAATATATCGCCAGTATCGTAATATCCATGGACTGTATGGAAATGCTCATAGCTGATGAGCTCCGTTTCTTGGTCCGGCAGCTGCCATTGGGCGGTCTGCTCCCGTAGCCATGTGGCCAAAATATTTTCGGCCATGGCCTTGCTGAAGCGGCTCGGTAATTTCTCTCTCCGTCCGCTCTCAGGAATAATGTAATAGCCATCCGTCGTGTCCGCTCGCAGTCCCGCGCTCAGCGTGGGGCGCGCCACAGCGGCGCCCACAGCGTTAGCTACCATAGCTCCCAAGGGAATATCCACAGGCAGCTTCATAACCTCGCCCAAAGCCTTGATCAGGCCGGGCGCGCCACCTCCCACGCCTATGAGCTGTGCGGGCACGAATTCTGTGCCCTTAATCACATCGTCCACCGTATAAACTGGCTGCTTAGCCCACTCTGTGAGCATCTCGTTAATCGTTGCCTGAATGGCCGCGCAGGCGCTAGCGATAATTTTCTGTGCTTCGGAGTAAGGCTCACCGCCAAGGGCTGCTAAGGCAGCCTTGGCTCGAGCCGTGTCTCCGAAGCTTACGTAGCCAGCCACGATGAGAGCATCGCTCAGCGTAGCCACGCTGCCGCCAACGGCGGCAGCTGGTCCCTCTCGCTCGGGCCCCACCTGATAGCTGCCGTCCGGCAGCTTGTGGATGCGGCTATCACCGCCAATGCCGATGCTGCGCATGTGGAAGGAGCGTACCGCGGTGGGATAGCCGTTAATAACCGCGCCTCGTTTCGCCATCAAGGGCAGACCATGCTCCCAAAAGGCAATATCCGTGGTCGTTCCGCCCACGTCCAAGGAAATACTATTCACTAGAGGCGCGGCCAAGGCTTCAATGCCCAGCACCGACGCCGCCGGGCCGGTAAACACTGCCTCCACCGGCTGCTGGATAGCAGCCTCTAAGGGCAGTGTGCCGCCGTCGGCCTTCAAAATATGCACCGGAGCCTTTATTCCCCGCTCCTCTAGAGCGCGAACAATGCGCTGACTAAACTTAGCGAATAACGTATACACCTGCGCCGCAAAATACGCAGAATTAGTGCGGCGTACAAAATTCAGCTCGCCTGAAAGCTCGCTGCCCAAAAATACCTTTTTATAGCCACATTTAGTAAGCTCGTGCTCTGCCTGATACTCTAAGCGAGGCTCACGCACAGCGAACTTACCGCTCACAGCGCACACGCCACTACCCTTTTTATTCAAAAGATCCCGATGCTTCGTCCAATCAATCTGCGCTGTAATCTTGCCACGATGGTCCACATAACCAGTCAAATAATAAGGTGTTACCGGCACATGTCCCTTAATATTCATGCCAGGGCCCGTAATAACCGCCAAAAAAACAGGATCCAGCTTGTTTTCAGTCAAAGCATTCGTCACAATCGTACTCGAAATAACTACACGCTCAATTTTACTTGCAGCAGCCTCAATCTGTGGCAGCACCGCATCCAGCGCAGCAAGTAAGCATTGCAGCACATCCTCGTGGGTAGTAGGCACCTTCGCCTGCGCCAATACCTGCGCCACACCCTTTGTAGCAGCATTCCCATTATCTAGAAGCACCGCATCCGTAAAGGTGCCGCCCACATCTATACCTAATAGCATTCCTTTCCCTCCTTTACGAAAAACTACAAATCTATTACACATATTTGAAATCGACTTAACGTTTATTTATTCCATAAGGAAGGGCCTTTCTCCTGCTTGCACGTAAAGTAAATTGCGGTTTGATGATATGATGAAAATTATGAAATTCGCAAGCGAAAAGCGTATACCTGGGAAGTGGCGGAGGCAAGAATGCGACTACAGCAGCAATTCGATGAATCATCTGATTACGATAGCAATGGACAGGCTCGCATGTTCGCGAAGCGCCTCGTCACGCTTTCGGACGCTTTTCTCTTGACCGATTAAGCGCTCTATGTGAACATTGCATCAAGCATTCGCAGACCGGAGCCCTTCACAGGTATACCTTTGAGCGATAACGTCTAACTAATTATCAAACCACAATATAAAAAGAGGCAGCTTTCGCTGCCCCCCGTAGTAAAACTCTTATATGTAATTAGAACATTCCACGAATCTTCATAGCCTCGACAAGGCTGGACAATGCCACAATATAAGCTGCTACACGCATATCAACGCCATACTGCTCTGCCTTCCCATGCACTTCCTTAAAGGCCTTAATCATCATCGCTGTCTGCTTCTCGATAACCTCTTCCTCGCTCCAGAAATAACGATACAAATTCTGAACCCATTCAAAATAGCTTACGGTTACGCCGCCACCATTAGCCAAAATATCCGGTACTACAAATACTCCCTTAGCATCAAGAATAGCATCCGCATCCGGAGTTGTGGGTCCATTAGCACCCTCGGCAATAATCGTAGCTTGTACAGCATCTGCATTTTCCGCAGTAATCTGTAACTCCATAGCGCAGGGTGCCAAAACAGTTACCTTCATAGCCAAAAGCTCAGCATTCGTAATCGCCTTGCTACCAGGATACCCTACAACACTACCGGTCTCCTTCACATACTTATCTACATCATAGCAATCAAAGCCTTCAGGATTGTATATTGCGCCAAAAACGTCGCTCAAGGCCACAACCTTAACCCCAGCATCACAGAACAGCTTCGCTGTCCAGCTGCCCACATTGCCAAAGCCCTGCACAGCTGCAGTAGCATCACTCGGGGCGATGCCCTTCAGCTTCAAAGCCTCCAGAGCGGCCACTACGACACCACGGCCGGTAGCAGCAGTACGACCTAAGGACCCGCCCACAGCAATAGCCTTACCAGTGATAAATCCAGGCTCGTATTGACCGGTCAGTTTGCTAAATTCATCCATCATCCAGCCCATAATCTGAGCATTAGTATTCATATCAGGAGCGGGAATATCGCGCTTTTCGCCAATAATCGGCGCTATTTTATCAATAAACCCACGAGTCAAGGCCTCTAATTCACGCTTAGAAAGCTTGGAGGGATCCACAATAATACCGCCCTTGCCACCACCGTAGGGCAGTCCTGCCACAGCGCATTTGCAGGTCATCCAAAAGGCCAGGGTCTTAACCTCATCCATATTTACATTTTGATGATAACGTACACCACCCTTAGCAGGACCGAGAATGGTGCTGTGCTGGCTACGATAGCCAGTGAAAACCTTAGTCGTACCATCATCCATCTTTACAGGAATAGCAACCTCTAAAGTACGTTCCGGTGTAGCGATAATCTTTGCTGCGCCTTCGTCAAGCTGCATTGCTTCAATCGCTCTATTCAGGGGAATCTGGGCCATTTCAAAAATATTCATAATCACGCCTCCTTTACAAGGTATTTTACCCTTGTGCTGTTCTTATTATAACGTGTATACAGAATACTTGTAAATAATTTTCAGCTAAATTCACAAATTTTTCGCATTTATAGTATACTGAATAATGCTTTTTGCTTTCTTTAGTCTAGCATAATAAAAGCAGCCCTAAAAAGAGCTGCTTTTTCGCAATATCTGCTATTCATTTAATGGGAACTCATCATAAACTCTACCAAAATCTATACCACCAATGACCTTATTTCTATACAGGGCTCTGATACTTCTTTCGCCCTCCTCCATTGGGGGAGAAGTAATACCATAACGTCTGCTCAGCCATACCTCTACGAAAGCGGCCAGATTGTCGCAGGCCTTCAAAACCTGTCCATCTATAGCGTGATAGCCCTGCTCATTGTAGCGCAGATTAATCTCTTCAATAGTTGTTTGCACGATCTTGCCATTAACCTTAGCTCTATTGGTAAACTCGTTTTGCGTGTAGTACAATATATCCTCATGCCAGCTATATGGTAAAAGTGGCAAAATTTTCTCGGCCACCAAGCGTTCCTCGATTTTTTTAATCAACTCATCCAAGCCCGGCACGCTACGCTTCACTGGGCTCACAATGTCCCGCGTCAAAACCTCGGGCAAATCGTGGAACAAGCCACAGAGAAAATCGCCCACAATACGCTCATCACATGCATCCAGCTTGACCGCGCAAAAATAACCCATAATAGCAACTAACAACACATGTCCCATAACGGAAGTTTCTGGCACACGGGGCGATTGAGCCCAACGTCTTTGGAAACGCAGCTGACCAATCAAGTCGATAAACTTGCTGCTCTTCCCCTTCAAGGCTAACTTTTTCACTGCCGCCAAATCATAGTGGTCCTCCAGCTCGCTTTCAATAATAGCCTTGGTATCCTCACTACCATAAATACCTTCATTAAAGTGATAAATAATTTCAAACTCCCACTTGGTTGCCAAATAATGGGCCGCTTTAAGCAGCTTTTTCTCCATGGGGCAGTAGTTAGTATCCTCCAGATATCTTTGCATCTTCTGCATAAAGTCTTCTTGAATATCGGGAATGCGTCGCCGTAGCTCCCCATAAACCCACTCGTTTAGATCCTTGCCGTACACACGCATCATTTCGTGGAACACAGTAGGCTTAATGTCCGTCAGCACATTACGCTGTAAAAACTCAAAAATACCGCCCTCAATTAGGCAGCGCCAATTAATCTTCGCGCCATGGTCATCCTCCTCATGCCGTGCCAGCACATAGACAATCATCATCTTATGTGCTTGCTTATCTAATTCAGTAAAGCCCATGGGGCGAATATGCTCATTCCAGCGCTGAATATGGGCAGCTTCGTATAAAAACTCTATGAAACTTTTCGTAAGCATGCTATTCCTCCTGTACATTGCGCTATATATTTCTATTTTACTACAAATATACAAAAAGAAAAAGCAGGAACCGAAGTTCCTGCTTGAAGCTCTTTTATTAAATTAGATGAGCTCGATAATAGCCATTTCTGCAGCATCGCCGCGACGGGGACCTACTCTGTAAATACGAGTAAAGCCGCCTTGTCTGCCTTCATATTTCGGAGCGATTTCTTCAAACAGCTTTTTGGTAACAGTTTCGTCAACCAGTACAGCCAGAACCTGACGACGAGCATGCAGGTCATTGCGTTTTGCCAAAGTAATCAGTTGAGCGGATTGCTTAGCAACTTCTTTAGCTTTGGTAACGGTGGTTTCGATTCTGCCATATTTGAAGAAGGAAGTTAAAATGCTACGAAACAGAGCTTTACGGTTGCTGGAGTTACGACCCAGTTTTCTGTATGCCATGTGCTTCTGACCCCCTTAATTATTCTTCATCAGTTTTGCGTAAGGACAATCCCAGATCGCTAAGCTTCTTCTTAACTTCATCCAGGGATTTCTTACCCAGGTTACGAACCTTCATCATATCTTCTTCGGTCTTTTGAGTTAATTCCTCAACGGTATTGATACCGGCGCGACGCAGGCAGTTATTGCTGCGCACGGACAGATCAAGATCGTCAATGGACATTTGAGCCGGTCCATTTTCAGGCTTATCCTCTGCTACAGCTTCGCTACCGCCCTTCAGGTTGATAGTGCCAGCATCAGCATCGCCAGTATGGAACAACTTGAGATAATCAATTAAGATGCCGGAAGCTACATTCACAGCTTCATCGGGCATAATGCTACCATCAGTCCAAACTTCCAAAGTCAGTTTGTCGTAGTTAGTAACATTACCTACGCGGGTATCATTAACAGCAAATTTTACTCTGGTAATAGGAGAGTAAATGGAATCGACCGGGATAATGCCGATAGGTTGATCCTGTTGCTTGTTTTTATCCGCAGGCACATAACCGAGGCCTTTATCAACATGGATTTCCATATTGAAGACTGCGTCCTTATCCAAAGTCGCAATGTGCAGCTCAGGGTTCAAAATCTCTACATCGCTGTCAGCCACAATATTAGCTGCAGTTACCTCTTGCTCACCAGAGCATTCAATGCGCAGGACTTTTTCCTCTTCGCCTTCCATTTTCAGGCACAATGCCTTGATGTTCAGAATAATGTCTGCGACATCTTCACGAACACCAGGAATAGTAGCAAACTCATGCAGTACGCCGTCGATTTTGACGTAGGTTACTGCGGCACCCGGCAGGGAGGACAGCAGAACACGACGCAGGCTGTTGCCCAGTGTAATGCCATAGCCTCTCTCCAGCGGCTCCCAAACAAATTTGCCATAGCGACCATCTTCGCTGATCTCAGCTGTAACCATCTTAGGTTTTTCCATTTCAATCATTCGGAAAGCCTCCTTCTTTCGCGTATTACCACAATACGTCTCTCAGTGGGTGGCATAAGATGTCCATTAATTATTTAGAGTACAACTCAACGATGAAGTGCTCTTCAATAGGAACATCAATTTCCTCACGAGTCGGGTAACGGTCTACTTTGCCGCCCAGATTAGCAGCATCCAGAACCAGCCAAGCCGGAACTGCTTTAGTAGCCAGAGCTTCGTCCATGCCTTTGAAATATTCCTTAGCACGGCTGTTTTCCATTACGGTTACAACGTCACCAGCTTTAACCAAAGCGGAAGGAATGTCCAAACGCTTGCCGTTAACAGCAATGTGGCCATGTCTTACGATTTGGCGAGCTTGACGGCGGGTGTTAGCCAAGCCCAGACGGAAAACAACGTTGTCAATTCTTCTTTCCAAAAGGATCAGCAGGTTTTCACCGGTGATGCCTTCCATTTTCTTAGCTTTATCATAGTAGCCACGGAATTGTTTTTCCAGGACACCATAGATAAATTTAGCTTTTTGTTTTTCAGTTAACTGAATGCCATACTCGCTTTTCTTTCTGTTTTGGCGTTTAGCTTGGCGCTTAGATTCCTTGCTAATGCCCAGAAATTGAGGAGCAAGACCTAAAGATCTGCATCTTTTCAGGACAGGCGTTCTATCAATTGCCATCTATGTACACCTCCAATTATACTCTTCTACGTTTCGGCGGACGGCAGCCGTTATGCGGAATGGGGGTAACGTCCTTAATGGAGTTAACTTCCAGACCTGCAGCTTGAAGTGCACGGATAGCAGCTTCACGACCTGCGCCGGGGCCTTTTACAAATACTTCAACATTCTTCAAGCCATGCTCCATAGCAGCCTTGGTTGCTTCTTCAGCAGCCATTTGCGCAGCAAACGGAGTGCTCTTACGGCTGCCACGGAAACCGAGGCCGCCTGCGGAGGCCCAGCTCAAAACGTTACCTTCAGTATCGGAGATGGTAACAATAGTATTATTGAAGGTGGAGCGAATGTGTGCTACACCGTTAATGATATTTTTGCTAACTTTCTTTTTGTTGCGAACAACTTTCTTGCCAGCCACTGGTTTATCCCTCCCTCGCTAATTATTTCTTTTTGCCTGCAATAGTACGTTTCGGACCTTTACGGGTGCGGGCATTGTTCTTAGTGTTTTGACCGCGTACGGGCAGACCCATACGATGTCTACGGCCACGATAGGAGCCAATTTCAATTAAGCGTTTGATGTTGAGGGATTCCTCACGACGGAGGTCACCTTCTACTTTATAGTCGTTATCCAGGGTCTCACGAATCTTGGAAACTTCTTCCTCGGTCAGATCACGAACGCGAGTGTCAGGATTAATACCAGTTTTAGCTAAGATTTCACGAGAGAGAGTCAGGCCGATACCATAAATATACGGCAGTGCATACTCAATGCGTTTATCTCTCGGCAAATCGACACCAGAAATACGTGCCATTAATGTGCACCTCCTTCTTAACCTTGTTTTTGTTTATGCTTCGGGTTTTCGCAAATTACCATTACATGGCCTTTACGTTTAATGACTTTGCATTTTTCACATATTGGCTTAACAGACGGTCTTACTTTCATAATTTAAACCTCCTCTTTGCCTGTTTAGGGTTATTTATACCGATAAGTAATTCTTCCACGATTGAGGTCGTACGGAGTAAGCTCCACGGTAACCTTATCACCAGGCAAAATCTTGATGAAGTTCATACGAATCTTACCGGATATATGTGCTAGAATTACATGACCGTTTACCAGTTGTACTTGGAACATAGCATTGGGAAGAGCTTCAAGAATTGTGCCTTCAACCTCAATTACATCCTGTTTGGACACCTCTTTACCTCCTTATTTGCTACATCCGAGACTAGCCTTCACATCAGCATATACCTTGTCGATAGCCTGTAGGCCGTCGATGTCCTTGAATAAGCCTTGTTTGGTATAGTACTCGATCAACGGTTCAGTTTGAGCATGATATGCTTGTAAACGATTCTTTACGGTTTCCTCTTTATCATCATCACGTTGATAGAGGTTGCCGCCGCACTTATCGCACACGCCTTCTACCTTGCTGGGGTTGAAGCTTACATGATAGGTAGCGCCGCAAGCCTTGCAGATGCGGCGACCAGTTACACGGCCAACCAGCTCGGAGTCGGGAACAGCGATATTCACAACACCGGTCAATTTAATGCCCAGGTCTTTCAGGATTCCGTCCAGAGCAATCGCTTGCTCCTCAGTTCTCGGGAAGCCATCTAAAATGAAGCCATTTGCACATTCTGGCTTGGACAAGCCTTCACGAACGATGCCAATGGTTACGACGTCGGGGACCAAGCCACCAGCGTCCATGTATCTTTTTGCCTCTTTACCAAGCTCGGTGCCTTGCTTTACAGCAGCACGGAACATGTCACCTGTAGAGATGTGAGGGATTTTAAATTCATCAATGAGTCTTTCTGCTTGAGTGCCTTTGCCAGCACCCGGAGGTCCCATTAAAAGAATATACATTCTGAATTCCTCCTATTTCATAAAGCCATGATAATGACGCATCAGTACCAGAGACTCTATCTGCTTCATAGTATCCAATGCAACGCCGACTACGATCAAAAGAGCAGTACCGCCGAAGTAGATACCTTCGATACGGGTCATCCAGCCAATAGCATGAGGCATGAGCGCGATTAAAGAGAGGAAGATGGCGCCTGCCAGAGTTATTCTGGACATTACTCTATCAAGATAATCAGTTGTAGGCTTACCAGGACGAAGTCCCGGGATAAAGCCGCCGTTCTTTTTGATATTGTCGGAAAGATCTCCGATATTAAAGCTTACCGCTGTATAGAAGTAAGTGAAGAACAAAATCATCAGAACGTAGAGAGTGGTCTGCACGGGACTACCCCATTCGAACCACTTACCAAGGGTTTTAACCCAGGGTACATCCACAAACTGAGCGATAGTCACCGGGAACATCAGAACGCTGGAAGCGAAGATGATGGGAATAACGCCCGCTGTGTTGACCTTTAAGGGGATATAGCTTGTATGACCGCCATATGCTTTCTTGCCTACAACACGCTTTGCATATTGAACGGGAATTTTGCGAATACCCTGGGAAATCATGATTACAAAAACGATCATGGCCAGAGCAATAGCCGCGAACAAAATTACGTTCAAAATGTTGACCGTGCCTGCTTGTAAATATTGGAAAATTATTTTTAAGCCATCGGGCAGTCGGGAAACGATACCGGCAAAGATGATCAAGGAGATACCATTGCCAACACCGCGAGCAGTCATCTGCTCACCAATCCACATGAGGAAGACCGTTCCTGCGGTTAACGTCAAGGCAATCAGCAGAATCGAGCCGATTCCGGGGTTATTGATCGCCATGCGCAGGCCGTAGGCCATGCCGCAGGCTTGGATAAACGCCAAAGCCACCGTCAGCATACGAGTGAGCTTTGTCGTTTTCTTGTAGCCTTCTTCGCCCTCCTTGGACCATTGCTCCAAGGTCGGTACAACCACCTTCAACAGCTGCAAAATAATTGAAGCGTTGATATATGGGGTAATACTCATAGCAAAAATTGAGAATTTGCTCAAGGCGCCGCCGCTGAACATATCCAACAGGCCAAACAGGTTGCCGCTGCGGAAGAGCTGTTCAATTACTGAAGCGTTTACGCCAGGAACAGGGATATGTGTTCCAGCCCTGAATACGATGAACATGGCGAGAGTAAATATAACTTTTTGCCTGAGTTCTGTTATTCTAAAAATGTTTGCGAGGGCTGCTAACACTTTAGATCACCTCGATCTTACCGCCAGCTGCAATGATTTTTTCTTCAGCGGATTTGCTGAAGCCCATAGCTTGAACAGTAAGCTTCTTGGTCAATTCGCCATTGCCAAGAATACGGATACCGTCGCGTACATTCTTAACGATACCTTCTTCAATGAGCATTACGGGTTCAACAACGGTGCCATCCTCAAAACGATTGAGAACGGAAACGTTGATTTCAACATAATCTTTACCAAATTTATTATAGAAACCGCGTTTCGGAAGACGCAGGTACAAAGGTCTTTGACCACCTTCAAAACCAGGGCGCTTAACGCCGCCGGAACGGGACTTTTGACCCTTTTGGCCTTTGCCGGAAGTCTTGCCGAGGCCGGAGCCCAGGCCACGACCTACGCGAACTGCTACACGTTTAGATCCCGGAGCGGGAGACAATTCATGTAAATTCATCTTCAAGTACACCTCCTTGTCTTACGCTTCTTCAACTTTCACGAGATGTTCTACTTTATGAATCATGCCGCGAATAGTCGGAGTATCTTCTTTAACTACGCTAGTATTAATTTTGCCTAAGCCCAGAGCTTTTACGGTTGCGCGTTGATCCTTGGGGTAACCGATCAAGCTGCGGGTCAGAGTGATTTTAACTTGTGCCATGACAAATTCCTCCTATTAGCCCAGCAGTTCTTCTACGGTTTTACCACGCAGAGCTGCAACAGATTCAGCAGATTTCAAGGTCTTCAGAGCCTCAATGGTTGCACGAACCATGTTATTGGGGTTGTTAGAACCTTGAGACTTGGTCAGGATATCACGAACGCCTGCCAGTTCCAATACGGCACGAACGGGGCCACCAGCGATAACACCAGTACCTTTTCTAGCCGGTTTCAGGAATACGCGGCCTGCGCCGAATACACCGATGATTTCATGAGGAATGGTGGTGCCTACCAGAGGAACGCTAACCAGATTTTTCTTAGCGTCTTCAACGCCCTTACGGATAGCTTCAGGAACCTCTGCAGCTTTACCCAGGCCCATGCCTACATGACCATTTTCATCACCTACAACAACAAGTGCAGCGAAGGAGAAACGACGTCCGCCTTTAACAACCTTAGCAACACGGTTGATGAAAACGACTCTTTCTTGCAATTCGTTTTCTTTATTTTCGAAGTTCGCCACTTTATTTCCTCCTTCTCTTAGAATACAAGGCCAGCTTCGCGAGCAGCTTCAGCCAGGGCAGCTACACGGCCGTGGTACAGATAGCCACCACGATCGAATACTACTTCCTTCACGCCTTTAGCCAGCGCCTTTTCAGCGATTGCCTTACCTACAGCCTTAGCAGCTTCAATGTTGCCGCCGTAGTTTTCTTTCAGATTCTTTTCTACGGTGCTAGCAGCAGCGATGGTTTCGCCGGTCTCATCGTTAATAACCTGAGCATAGATGTTAGCCAGGGAACGATATACGTTCAGACGAGGTTTTTCTGCAGTACCGATGATATATCTACGAGAACGGAGATGACGTTTTTGACGTTTCTCGTTTTTATCAACTCTGTTAAACAAGAGTTTCACTCCCTTCTTTTAGAAATTATTTCTTGCCTTTAGCGCCAGCTTTACCAATCTTACGACGAACATGTTCGCCTTCATAACGGATACCTTTACCTTTATAGGGTTCGGGCGGACGCAGGGTACGAATATCAGCAGCAACTGCACCTACTTGCTCTTTGTTAGCACCGCTTACAACGATCTTGTTCGGAGCGGGAACTTCAAAGGTAATACCAGCAGGCGGCTCTTTAACTACCGGGTGAGAGAAACCCAGGGTGAAGTTAATGTTGTTGCCTTGTTTAGCAGCACGGTAACCAACGCCTTGGATTTCCAGGGTCTTGGAGAAACCGGCGGTTACGCCAACGATCATGTTGTTGATCAGAGTACGGGACAGACCATGCAAGGAACGGTTTTCTTTTTCATCGTTCGGACGCTCAACAGTGATAACACCGTTGTCCATGGTCAATTTCATGTTTTTGCTGATTTGGCGAGCCAATTCGCCTTTAGGACCTTTAACGGTCACATAGTTATTATCAATGGTAACTGTTACACCAGCGGGAACAGTAATTGGCATTTTACCAATTCTAGACACGTGCGAGCACCTCCTATCTTTTCAGTATTACCATACGTATGCAAGAACTTCGCCGCCCAAGCCTGCTTTACGAGCAGCTTTGTCGGTCATCAAGCCTTGGGAAGTAGAAATTAATGCAATACCCAGACCTCCGAGGACTCTAGGCAGTTGGTCTTTTTGAGAGTAAACTCTCAGACCAGGTTTGGAAATACGTTTAATACCGGAGATAACTTTCTCTTTATTTGCACCGTATTTCAGGCTAACTTTGATAACGCCTTGCTTGTTGTCAGCGATAACTTCGAAATCTTTAATGAAACCCTCAGTTTTCAGAATTTCTGCGATAGCAACTTTCATCTTGCTGCTGGGGATTTCAACTTTATCATGATGAACTGAATTTGCGTTACGAATACGGGTAAGCATATCAGCAATCGGGTCGGTCATTACCATATTTTAATACCCTCCTTCCTTGTTGTCTGTCTTACCAGCTTGCTTTGGTTACGCCCGGAATAGCACCTTTGTAAGCATATTCACGGAAGCAGATACGGCAGAGGCCAAATTTACGCATATAGCCATGAGGTCTGCCGCATACTTTGCAGCGGTTATATTGGCGAACTTCGTACTTGGGCTCGCCTTTCCATTTTTCAATCAGGGCTTTTTTAGCCACGGTATTCCCTCCTCACTTATGCGCCAAACGGCATTCCGAGAAGTCTGAGCAATTCTCTAGCTTCTTCGTCAGTCTTAGCAGTAGTTACAATGATGATATCCATGCCACGAACTTTATCGATCTTGTCGTATTCGATTTCCGGGAAAATCAATTGTTCTTTCAGGCCTAGGGCGTAGTTGCCGCGGCCGTCAAAAGCGGAAGCGCTAACACCGCGGAAGTCACGTACACGCGGAAGAGCGAGATTCATCAGTTTATCAAGGAAATAGTACATACGGTCGCCACGCAGGGTAACTTTAGCGCCCAGAGGCATGCCTTGACGTACTTTGAAAGCTGCGATGGATTTCTTAGCCTTGGTGATTACAGGTTTTTGACCTGCGATTTGAGTCATATCAGCAACTGCAGCTTCCAGAGCCTTGCTGTTGCCAACTGCTTCGCCAACGCCCATGTTGATGACAACTTTCTCTACTTTGGGGATTTCCATTACATTTTTATATTGGAATTTGTCATGAAGAGCTTTAACTACTTCGGACAAATATTTTTCTTGCAATCTGGTCTTTGCCATTCAGTTATTTCCTCCTTTCCCGGAAAATTATTTATCGATTACTTCACCGCATTTTTTGCAAACTCTTACGGATGCGCCTGCAACTTCGGTCTTTTTAATACGGGTAGCTTTTTTGCAAGCCGGGCATACCAGCATTACCTTGGAAGCGGTAATCGGTGCTTCCTTAGTAATAATACCGCCTTGAGGATTTGCTTGAGACGGTTTGGTATGACGTTTTACTTTATTTACGCCTTCAACAACCACTTTGGCTTTCTTAGGCAGAGCTTCAACGATCTTACCTTGCTTGCCCTTATCCTTACCGGAAAGAACAAGAACGGTATCGCCTTTTTTAACATGCAGCTTTACAGCATTTGCCATGTCAAGAACACCTCCTTATAGTGCGTTATCTAATTTCTTACAGCACTTCCGGTGCCAGAGAAATGATTTTCATGAAGTCTTTTTCACGGAGCTCACGAGCAACAGGCCCAAAAATACGGGTGCCGCGGGGGCTCTTGTCGTCTTTAATAATTACAGCAGCGTTCTCATCGAAGCGGATGTAGGAGCCGTCAGCGCGGCGAACACCCTTAGCGGAACGAACAACAACTGCTTTAACTACGTCACCTTTTTTTACAACGCCACCGGGTGATGCATCTTTAACAGAAGCTACGATAACGTCGCCAATATTAGCATATTTACGGTAAGAACCGCCTAATACACGAATACACATAACTTTCTTAGCGCCGGTGTTGTCACCAACATTAAGGATAGTTTGTTGTTGTATCATGGATTTCCCTCCCTTGCCGGACTAACACTCGGCAAAATTATTTTGCACGCTCTAAAATCTCAATAACGCGCCAGCATTTATCCTTGGACAGAGGACGAGTTTGCATAATTTGCACTACGTCACCAATGTGTGCTTCGTTATTTTCGTCATGAGCTTTAAATTTAATAGTATGTTGTACGCCTTTTTTGTACAGCGGATGCTGAACGAAACGTTCTACTGCAACTACTACAGTTTTTTGCATTTTATCGCTGACAACTTTACCAATACGGGTAACACGTGCGTTTCTTTCTTCGGTCACGACTGTTTCCTCCTTGTTATACTTCAAAACAGTTAAGCCTTGAGCTCACGTTCACGCTGGATTGTTTTGATACGGGCAATGGATTTTTTAACGTCACGAATCTTCATGGGGTTTTCACATTGACCGGTTGCCATTTGAAAACGCAGGTTGAAAAGTTGTTCTTTCAAATCTGCCAATTTGGTGTCTAACTCAGCAGCAGACAATTCACGAATTTCTGTTGTTTTCATTAAGCTTCACCACCCTTTTCTTGTGCGGCAGCTTCAGCTTCCTGTTGAGCCTTGGTCACAAATTTGCATTTGATCGGCAGTTTGTGGCTAGCAAGACGCATAGCTTCCTTAGCTACTTCTTCGCTTACACCGTTCATTTCGAACAGTACGCGACCAGGTTTAACTACTGCTACCCAGTATTCCGGGGAACCTTTACCAGAACCCATACGAGTTTCAGCAGGCTTTGCGGTAATCGGTTTGTCCGGGAAAATTTGAATCCATACTTGACCACCACGTTTGATGTAACGAGTCATTGCGATACGAGCAGCCTCGATTTGACGGTTGGTGATCCAAGCGGGCTCCAGAGCTACCAGGCCATAATCGCCATGGGAGATCTTGTTGCCACGCATAGCACGGCCGGTCATACGACCTCTATGTTGTTTACGATGTTTAACTCTCTTCGGTAATAACATGTCAGATTATGCCTCCTTTGCCGGAGCAGCCTTAACTGCTTCTTTGCTTTCAGGAAGAACCTCGCCTTTGTAGATCCATACCTTTACGCCGATGCGGCCATAAGTGGTATGTGCTTCTGCAGTGCCATAATCAATGTCAGCACGCAGAGTGTGCAGAGGAATGCTGCCTTCACGATAGGATTCGCTACGAGCGATTTCAGCACCGCCCAGACGACCGCCACAGGTAATCTTGATACCCTTAGCGCCCATACGCATGGTGCGACCAACGCATTGTTTCATTGCGCGACGGAAAGCGATACGGCGTTCCAGCTGAGCTGCAATGTTCTCTGCAACCAAGGTTGCGTCCATATCCGGGGTTTTAACTTCTACGATGTTGATGTCGATAGCGCTTTCAGTCATTTTCTTCAGGTCGGATTTCAGCAGTTCAATGTTGCTGCCTTGACGACCGATTACCATACCAGGTTTTGCAGTATGGATGGAAATGCGGGCTTTATTGGATGCGCGTTCGATTTCTACCTTGGAGATACCGGACAGGAACAATTTTTCTTTAATGAATTCACGGATTTTAATATCTTCTAACAAGTACTTCTCATAGTCCTTATCAGCGTACCATTTGGAATCCCAGCCTTTGATAACGCCAACACGGAGACCATGCGGATTAACTTTTTGACCCACTATCTTTTCCCTCCTTCTGACGGGATATTATTTTTCTTTAACAGCTACGGTTACGTGGCTAGAACGTTTCAAAATCTTGAAAGCCTGTCCACGAGAACGGGGATGAATACGTTTCATGGTCGGACCTGCATCTACGAAGCAGGAGGATACGATCAGGTTATCCACGTTCATGTCAAAGTTATGCTCTGCGTTAGCAACAGCGCTGCGCAGAACTTTCTCGATTACCTCAGAACCAACCTTCGGGGTGAATTTGAGGATAGCGAATGCTTCACCAACGGACTTGCCGCGGATCAGATTGATTACGATGCGCAGTTTGCGCGGAGCAATGCGAATATATTTAGCAACTGCCTTTGCTTCCATTGTCTATTTCCTCCCTTCCCCTTATTTTAAACCGGTGGTCTTGTCTGCGTGACCTTTGTAAGTACGAGTAGGAGCGAATTCTCCCAATTTGTGGCCTACCATATCCTCGGTGATGAACACGGGAACATGTTTGCGTCCGTCATGAACCGCAATGGTGTGACCAACGAAAGACGGAATAATAGTAGAGCTGCGAGACCAGGTCTTAACAACTTTTTTATCATTAGCGGCATTAAGCGCGTCAATCTTTTTCAAAAGACTTGCATGGACAAAAGGTCCTTTTTTAACTGATCTGGACACTAGGTTAGCCTCCTTTCTTTATCCTGCTATATTATTTGGTTCTACGTTTCAGAATTAACTTAGTAGAAGCTTTCTTCTCTTTGCGAGTACGAGTACCGAATGCGCATTTACCCCAAGGAGTAACAGGACGTTTACGACCAACGGGGGAGTGACCTTCACCACCGCCGTGCGGATGGTCATTCGGGTTCATTACAACGCCGCGGTTAGCAGGACGGATGCCCAACCAACGAGAACGACCAGCTTTACCGATGCAGATGTTTTCAGCGTCGATGTTGCCAACCATACCGATGGTAGCACGGCAGTTGATGTGTACTTTACGGATTTCGCCAGAGGGCAGACGCAGCAGAGCGTAGTCGCCTTCCTTAGCCATCAGCTGAGCGCTGGTACCAGCACTACGAGCCATTTGAGCGCCCTTGCCGATTTTCATTTCTACGTTGTGAACGGTGGTGCCCAGAGGAATATTCTTCAGGGGCAGGCAGTTACCAATCTTGATATCTGCGTCAGCACCGCTTACTACGGTATCGCCAACCTTCAAATCCAGAGGAGCGATGATGTAACGTTTTTCGCCGTCAACATAGTTGATCAGAGCGATGCGAGCGTTACGGTTAGGATCGTATTCAATGGTAGCAACCTTAGCGGGGATGCCGTCTTTGTTGCGTTTGAAGTCAATGATACGATATTGTCTCTTATGGCCGCCGCCTTGATGGCGAACAGTCATTTTACCAGTGTTGTTACGGCCAGCATGTTTGTCGAGTTTCTCAACCAGCGGGCGGTAAGGCTTGTCAGTCGTAATCTCTTCGAAGGCAGACACAGTAATAAAGCGTCTGGAAGGAGAATACGGATTAAAGCTTTTAATAGCCATTTAATTTGACCTCCTATTATACGTTAATTACATTCCTTCGAAAAGGGGAATCGTATTGCCTTCAGCAAGCTTCACGATTGCTTTCTTATAATCGGAACGTTTGCCAACATATTTACCCATGCGCTTGGTTTTGCCCATTACGCGGATAGTGTTTACATTAACAACCTTTACGCCAAATACTGCTTCAACAGCTTGACGAATTTCAACTTTGTTAGCGTCCAGGGGAACCTGGAAGGTGTATTTGTTTTCTTGCATCATTTGAGAGGTTTTCTCAGTGATGATGGGACGAATCAGTACGTCGCGAGGATTAGCAGCCATTATGCGAGCACCTCCTCAATTTTTTCTACAACATCTTTAGCAAGGAATACTTTCTTGCTGTTCAGGATATCAAAGCAGTTCAGGCCCATGTTGGTGATGGTGGTTACCTTCGGCATGTTGCGAGCGGAAAGTTCAACGTTTACGTTGCTACCATCGGTGATGATCAGAGCCTTCTTGTCAGCAGCTTCGAAAGCGTTCAGCATAGAAGCTACATTCTTAGTTTTGGGAGCGTCGAAAGCCAAGCCTTCAACAACTACCAGTTCACCAGCTGCTACTTTAGCAGACAGTGCGCAGCACAGAGCCAGACGACGAGCCTTGCGGGGCATCTTCTTAGCATAGCTACGGGGTTGGGGGCCGAAAGTGCAGCCGCCGCCTACCCAGATAGAGGAACGGATAGAACCGCAACGAGCATGACCGGTGCCTTTTTGTTTCCAAGGCTTGCGGCCACCGCCACGAACCATACCACGGGTCTTGGTTGCGGAAGTACCTTGACGTTGGTTAGCCAGCTGCATTACTACTGCTTGGTGTACTACAGCTTCGTTGAACTCAGCGCCAAATACGGAATCATTTAATTCTATTTCACCGGCAACTTGACCGGCCAGATTATATACTGATAACTTCGGCATTAGAAGCATCCTCCTTTCTTTCGCTTATCTTATTTCTTCGGTTTTACGGTTTCTTTCAGAACTACGTAAGAACCAGTAGCACCGGGGATGGCGCCTTTAACCAGAATAAGATTACGTTCTGCGTCTACACGAGCTACGGTCAGACGTTGAACGGTTACATTTTGATTACCCATACGGCCAGGCAGTTTTTTGCCTTTAATTACACGGCCGCCAGGACCAGAATGCATGGGACCCATGGAGCCGGGTTCACGATGAGATTTGGAACCGTGTTTCATAGGACCACGAGCGAAATTGTGGCGCTTAATAGTGCCTGCAAAGCCTTTGCCGCGGGATACGCCGCTTGCATCGATCAATTCACCAGCTGCGAAAATTTCTGCAGTGATTTTTTGACCAATTGTATATTCAGAAGGAGCAGACAGACGCAATTCTCTGACAAACTTAACCGGCGCTACGCCAGCTTTGTCAAAATGGCCTTTCATCGGTTTGGTGGTATGTTTTTCTTTAATTTCACCAAAACCAAGTTGAACAGCGTTATAACCGTCTGTTTCTTCGGTTTTGTTTTGAAGTACTACGCAAGGACCCGCTTCTACAACAGTTACAGGAATCAGCTTGCCGTCAGCTTCAAAAATTTGGGTCATGCCCAGTTTTTTGCCTAAGATACCTTTAGCCATTATTGCACCTCCTCCTTACAGTTTAATTTCGATGTCAACGCCAGCGGGAAGATCAAGACGCATCAGAGCATCAACGGTCTTAGCGGTGGGTTCCAGAATGTCTACCAGTCTTTTGTGAGTGCGCATCTCGAATTGCTCACGGGAATCTTTGTTAACATGAGGAGAACGCAGAATGGTGTAAATGTTTTTTTCAGTCGGCAGGGGAATCGGACCGGAAACTTGCGCACCGGTACGTTTTGCAGTTTCTACAATCTTGGTAGCACTTTGGTCCAGTGCTTTGTGGTCATACGCTTTCAGGCGTATTCTAATCTTTTGAGACTTAGCCATTAAAAAAATAACCTCCTAAAATCGCCCAGTTTCTATGAACGGACATACTCCGTGAAAATCTCCCTGTCTAACAGGCAAGCAACCTTTCACATCATCGCAGGGCCATACCAACAAACATAAGAATATGAGGGGGTGACTAGCCCCCCTCATATATATCAGGGATCTAACTTAAAAATCGGGATTTTCGCGTAAGTTTTAAGAATTAAACTTCTTCAACTTCGGAAACAACGCCAGCGCCAACGGTACGACCGCCTTCGCGGATAGCGAAACGCAGACCTTTTTCAATAGCGATCGGAGTGATCAGTTCTACTTCCATGGTTACGTTATCGCCAGGCATTACCATTTCTACACCCTCGGGCAGCTCGGTTACGCCGGTTACGTCGGTGGTGCGGAAA
>SFCN01000024.1 GCA_004558595.1 Phascolarctobacterium sp.
TTGTGAAAAGAAGAAAAGTCGGTGTACTTGGCTTAGGCCACGTAGGTGCCCATGTTGCTTATAGCTTGATTATTCAAGGAATTGTATCCGAGCTAGTGCTGGTGGACACTAAAGAAGGGAAGCTTGCTAGTGAAGTGCAGGATTTACGAGATGCACAAATGTATGCACCTCATAAGGTAGAGGTAACTCCTGGCACTTACGCGGATTTAGGAGATTGCGACATTATTGTTAACTGCATTGGTGATATTACGCTGTGTGCTAGCAATAACCGTTTGGATGAGATGAGCTATACAGTGGCTCAGGTGAAGAGCTATATTAGTAAGGTTATGGCCAGTGGCTTTAAGGGTTATATTGTAAATATCACTAATCCTTGTGATGTTATTGCTCATTTGTTGTGGAAAGAAAGTGGTCTTCCCAAGAATCAAGTTTTTGGTACGGGCACGGGTCTTGATACCTCTCGTTTGGTTTCTAAATTGTCATTGCAAACTGGCGTGGCTCATCAATCCATTAGTGCGTATATGATTGGCGAGCACGGTGCGAGCCAAATGGCTGCTTGGAGCTGCGTAAGCTTTGGCGGCGTGCCCTTGAGCGTTTTGGAGAAGCAAATGCCCGAGAAATTTGGCTTTGATAAGCCGGAGCTGCAGAAGTTGGCTATCGGCGGCGGCTGGGTAACCTACAGCGGTAAGGGTTGCACCGAATATGGCATTTGCTCCACTGCCGCACGCATGGTACGCTGTATTTTTAATGATGAAAAGTGCATTATGCCGGCTAGCACTTTGTTGGAGGGAGAGTACGGCGAGCGTGATGTGTACGTGGGCGTGCCCTGCCTCATTGGTAAGAACGGCATAGAGCAGGTTATGGAGCTGCCCTTAACTGAGGAAGAAAAGGCTCAGTTCCACGCTTGCTGTGAGGATGTACGGCGTAATATTAAGACCGCTGAAGGTATTCCTGCAGCGGAATAAAAGTAAAAACCCCCTGCACACTGTAAATTACAGTGGAGCAGGGGGTTTAGTGTTTTTCTTGCTAGTTGTAAGAAATTAATCGTCAAATTTTTCCGGGAAGAAAATCCGCAGTACCTTTTCGTCGTGAGTCTTGCCCATGGAATTGCCAATGAGGAAGAGCAGCAAGGAGAAGAAGATACCCAAAGTGATTTGATGCAGACTCATAAATTTAATCTTCATGGCCATGGTTACGCAATAAACAAGCACACCGCCGCCCATGGCAGCAATAGCACCATACTTATTAGCCTTAGGCCAGAAGAGGCCGAAAATCAGTACCCAGAAGAAGGCAGTTTCCAGACCGCCGAAGGCAAACATATTGATTTGCCAAATTACTGTGGGTGGATTGATCGCGATAGCATAGACGATCAAGCCTAAAATAACGGTGGCAGTCAGGCTGTAAACCTTAACCATGCTATTAGAAAGGCTTTCGCCCTTTTGTCCCTTCATATTCATGTAAACGTCCTTGACGATGGAGGAGGAGGTAGCCAAAAGCAGGGAGGAAACAGTGGAGATAGTGGCTGCAATGGGTCCGATAATAATGACGCCGGCCCAGAAGGGGGACAGGCTCTTGACAATGGCAATGGGAATAATATTATCCACACTGCCGTAGGCTTTGATGCCCTCGGTGAGAATACCCTTACTGAGAACACCAATCCAAGTAGCGACCAAGGTCATGATACCGATTACAACGGTGCCGATAATCATGGCTCTGTGTAAGGCCTTGGTGTCCTTATAGCTGATGCCGCGTACTACGGATTGGGGTAGGGCTAGGGTACAGATGCCAACTAAAAGCCATTGGCTTATGTAGAGAGAAATGGGCATTTTACCGCGGGAAAGGGGCTCTAGCATATCGGGATGCTTAGTGCTGATGTATTGCATAATATTGTCAAAGCCACCACCGGCACTCATCATACCGCCCATCAAAATGCACATGCCCACAATCATAGCGATGGCACAGCAGGCATCGGTTACCGCAACGCCCTTAAAGCCACCGATGGTAGTATAAATAACTACTATCAAGCCAAAGAGACTCAGTCCGGTTACATAGGAAAAGCCTGTGACTGCTTCAAAAAGCTTGGCTGCACCAACGAATTGGGCCACCATGGTAGAGCAGAAGAAGGCTACCATCACCAAAGCGGACATATTAGCCAGCAGATTGGATTCGTAACGTGCACGCAGTACGTCGATAACAGTTACAGCATCGATTTCACGGGCGATGAGGGCAATTTTTTTACCGAAAACGCCAAGGACGAGGAAAATAACAATCACTTGCACGATGGCCATATAAAGCCAACCGTAACCAATTACCCAAGCCATGCCGGGTCCGCCAACGAAGGTTGATACACTGCTATAGGTAGCAGCGGTGGTCATGGCTAAAACGAAGCCACCTAAGGTTCTTCCGCCAATAAAATAATCCTTAGCGAAATTCTTTTGGCGATTTTCTTGGGAGGATCTTTGGATGTAGGCACTGATGCCCAGCATACCTATCAAAAAGAGCAGAACGGGAAGGAGGTTAATGATATTGCCCATTATTTTTGGTCCTCCTTGTTATCTAAATCGAAATTTTTAAAAACCTTTTCGCTGAGGAAAAGGGTTACAAGAACAGCAAAAATCCATGTGCCTACGCAGCCTCCCCAAACCCATAGTGGTGTATGGAGCAGGGTAATGTCGCTATCGGCTAGACCAAAGCCTGCTAAGCACCAAAAAATGATGACTGCAGCGGCCGCTACGCAGGTAGCCTTAGCTTCCTTGTTGGCCTGACGAAACTTTTCGCTTCTTTTCATACATACGCTCCTTTCAAACTTATTAATCATAAACAGGATGAGCCCATAGCTTGTTTTGAGCTAGGGCTTGTAACAAGCGGCAAATAGAATCACTTGTTAACAATTCATTATACCATTTATTGACCTAGGCAACAATAATAAAGTGTTCAGAAATCCATTTCTATGTTATAATAGGCACTGGTGATGTTATGAAAGAAAGGTTTTATAATTGGGCCACCATGTGGCTAACTTGTAGTGTAATTTTTCTCCTTGTAGAATATGCGACAGATTGGCTTGAGGTAGTAACCTTGGGCGGATTAGTAGCAGGTGCTGCAATAGAGGGCTTTATTGTGAATATGGGACTGGGTCTCATGTGGCTCATTGTAAGCAAGCCCTTCAAGGAAGCTTCTGTAACAGAGGCTTTGGGCATGTATGGTGATTTGGCTAAGGCTATTGTAGTAACAGCGGCATTCGTATGGGAAGGTGCCATTACCTTAGCTAAGCTGATGCCGGGCTACACCATGCACAGTACCGTGCCCCATCTTGTGTTTTTGTTATTAATTTATCCGCTTATGGGCATTGTTTTAGAAAAAATCATTAGAAGAAGGAGTCTTTAAGTTAATGGAAATAAAACTTATCGCCAGTGATATGGACGATACTCTTTTAAATAGTAAGTGTCAAATTTCAGAGCGTAATGAGCGAGCTATCAGGCAAGCTTTGGCCGCAGGCAAGGTGTTTCTTCTGGCGACGGGCAGAATGTATGTTTCTGTGAAGCCCTACGCGGAGCGTCTGGGCTTGGATGTGCCCTTGGTGACCTATAATGGAGCTTTAGTAAAGGGCAGCTTAAGTGGCAAGGTTTTTTATGAGCACAAAATGACCTTAAGCACCGCCAATGAGGTTTTGGCCTATTGTCGAGAGAAGGGCTACTATCTGCAGCTTTATGTGGGCGACCAGATTTTGATTCATACTGAAAATGCATGTTCACGCATGTACAGTAAAATCAGTGGTATTCAGACTACTGCCATTGGGGATGCGTTGTATCATACTGATGAAGCTCCCTACAAAATTCTTGTAATGACCAAGGCTAGCGAATTCCAAGCTGTTTGGCAGGATTTTGCGGACAAGTTCAAGGGCAAATTGGATGTGACTAGCTCCAAGGATAATTTTTTAGAGCTTATGGAGCCGGGGATTAATAAATGGGAAGCAGTGCAGTCAGTAGCTGCAAGCTACGGCATTACGCCAGAGGAAATCATGTGCATTGGTGATTCCAACAATGATGTTAAAATGATCGCCAACGCCGGCATTGGCGTGGCCATGGGCAATGCTAAGGACTCCGTGAAGAATCATGCTAAAATTGTTACTGCTTCTAATGATAATGATGGTGTGGCCTTAGTAATTGAGGCTATTTTGACTAAGCAGGCAGTGGAATAACAACTGCATTAGGATGGGCTATGCGCAGGTATTGTGGAGTGAATGAGTATTTACTGGTTAATGATAATGCTCTGACAGGTGCTCGCAATACCTGCTCTTGTTGTATTATAAGGATTAAAAAATGTCGATTATACCTATTTTTATACCTCATGCTGGCTGTCCGCATCAATGTGTGTTTTGTAACCAAAAGACTATTAGTGGGCAAAAATCAGCGGCAGTGCCGGCAGCACAAGCGCAAATAAAGCGTTGGCTGGAGTGGATAAAGCCAAGCGCGCTTAACGAGGCTGCGTTTTACGGAGGCTCCTTTACAGGACTAGACTTATCGTTGCAAAAAGAGCTTTTGGCGCTGACTGATGCACTAATAAAGCAAGGAGTCATAGGCAGTGTGCGCTTATCAACACGGCCGGATTATATTGATGCTGAGCGCTTAGAGCTACTCAAGCAGCACCATGTGAAGCTGGTTGAGCTAGGGGTGCAATCACTTGATGACGCTGTTTTAAAAAGGGCAGAGCGTGGACACAGTGCCGCAGCCGTGTATGCTGCCCATGCACTGTTAAAAGAAGAGGGTTTTAAAACTGGCATTCAATTAATGGTGGGGATGCCGGGGCAAAGCTTCGCCAGCGTGCAGCAAACCGCTTATAAGGTGGCACAGCTAAAGCCGGATGTCGCCCGCATCTATCCACTTTTGGTTATAAAGGATACTCCTTTAGCTCAAAGCTATGCTCAGGGTGAGTTTACACCGCTAAGTGTTAACGAGGCGGTGGAGCAGAGTGCTTATGTTTATAAAACCTTGACGCAGGCTGGAATCAAGGTGATTCGCATCGGCCTGCAGCCTGATGAGGAATTATGTGCGGAGGGTAATATTGTCGCTGGTCCCTTTCATCCCGCTATGGGTGAGCTGGTGAAAAGCAGGGTGCTGCGCGAGCACTTCACACCGATAATGCAAAAACTCGTAGATGGTGGTGCGCAAGGTGTTGTTTTCCATTGTCCGAGACGTTATGAATCTAAGCTGAGGGGAATGAAAAGCTGTAATTTGGCATATTGGCAGCAGTTATTTCCTAAGCTCAAGCTCACGATTATGCCAAGCTCTGGGGAGGGGATTAACCTATGTCTGATGCAGTCAGGATGTACGCCTGCGAATCCTTTGCACCGTTAGTGGATGACGAGAGTAAAATTTTAATATTGGGCTCGATGCCAGGTGTTAAATCCTTGACCGAGCAGGAGTACTATGCTCATCCACGTAATCGCTTTTGGCAGCTTTTAGCTTTTTTGCTTAACGAGCAAAATCCAGATGGTTATTCCGCAAAAAAGGCTTTATTAAAAAAGCACCACATTGCCCTTTGGGATACTCTTGGATATTGTGAGCGCAAAGGCAGCCTAGATAGCGATATTAAAGCCGAGATTCCCAATGATATATGTGGCTTGCTTGCACAGTATCCCCATATTCAAGCTGTTTGCTGCAATGGTGGTAAAGCTGCTGCAGCCTGCAAAAAATATTTTGTCAAAAGCATGCCACGCAAGCTTAACATATATTATTTACCGTCCACAAGTCCTGCTAATGCTCGCAAAAATTTGGCTGCTTTAGCTGAGGAGTGGCGAATAATCCTAGATTATTTGTACTAATGCAGGATATTACGCTGCATAGACTTGTTAAGAATAAGAGGTTTATGATAAAATAATAAGATATAATAGATGTAATATGGGGTTTAATTGCCCAAAAGATAATGTAGAATTAGGTGATTTTTAGTGCGCTTAAAGTCCTTTTCAACCTATGGCTTTAAATCATTTGCAGATAAAACTGAATTAACCTTGGATAAGGGTATTACTGCTGTTGTGGGGCCTAATGGCTCCGGCAAGAGCAATATTTCTGATGCCATTCGTTGGGCTTTAGGCGAGCAAAGCGCTAAATACTTGCGTGGCTCTAAAATGGAGGATGTGATTTTCTCCGGTAGCAGTAAGCGGCGCCCCTTAGGTGTGGCCGAGGTTAATCTGGAGTTTGATAATAGCGACCATACCCTGCCCTTAGATTTTGATAATGTCTGTATTACTCGTCGCTTATATCGCAGTGGCGATAGCGATTATGCCATCAATAAGAAAAATTGCCGCTTAAAGGACATTGTGGATTTATTGGCCGATACAGGTTTGGGTAAGGGCTCCATGGCCATTATCGGTCAAAATAAAATCGATGAGATTTTAAATAGCCGACCTGAGGATCGGAGAGGACTTTTTGAAGAGGCTGCGGGGATAGCTAAATACCGTCTGCGGAAAAAGGATGCTTTAAAGCGTTTGGATGATACAGCCGTTAATTTAACCCGCATTAATGATATTCGCAGCGAGGTAGAGGCTCAGGTTGAGCCTCTAGAGCGAGCTGCGGAAAAGACTACGAAATATAATGAGCTCAGTGAAGAATTAAGACTGTGCCAGCTGAGCATTTTACTGCGTAAGCTGGCGCAGATGGAAGGCTTGAAGGAGACATTGGAGGCTCGCAAGGCTACCGCAGCGGATTTCTTCAGCCACCAGGCGGCGCTTTTAAGCAGCCGGGAGGCGGAGGCTGTACAGATCCAGCGGGAGCTGGATCAATTGGCCGAGGGCTATAGCCGGCTGCAGGAGGACATTGCCAGCCGAGAAAAAGCTTTAGAGAAGTTACGCGGCCAGCAAAACGTGCTCAGCGAGCGTGCTGAGCAAAGCAAGCGGGCAGTCGCCCGCCTAGAGCAGGCTAACGCCAAGCTGAGCCAGCAGGCAGCAGAGCTGGAAGCTTTGATGAGCCAGTTAGCTGCTGAATTCGATGCTGTGGATAAGGAGAGAGCCAAGGCCGACTTAGAGGTGAGCAAGCTGCAGGCAGAGCGTGATGCTCAGGCCCAAGCGCTTGCCACAGTGCAGAACAAAAGCGCTAATGCCCAAAGTGAATTCTTCGCCGGCATGCAAGCGCTGCTTAAGCTGCGTAACGAGCTCCATAGCCTGGAGCAGGCTCAGGAGCTGCGTATGCGCAAGCGCGAAGCGCTGAAAAAAAGTATCGAGGAGGCCGAGGCAGCGCAGGAGCGCAGCCAAGGCCAGTACAATAAGCTGCTGGAAGCTCAAGCTGCCAATGGTCATCAGCAGGAGTTAGTGGATAAAGCCGTGGCTGAGCTTAACCAGCAGCTGGAGACTCTGCGCAAGGCTCTGTATGAGTCTACGACTCAACAGGCCCAGGCGCAACGCCACCTGACAAACGCCGAGACCAAGGCGCAAACCCTGCGCCGTATGCAGGATAGTTATGAAGGCTTTGGTTATGGCATTAAGGCCGTGCTCAAAGCGCAAGCGCCATGGCGACAAGACCTAATTGGCGTCGTAGCTGAGCTTATTAAGGTTGATGACAAATATGTAGCAGCTATGGAAACTGCTCTAGGCGAGGGAGCGCAAAATATCGTAAGCCGCAGCGCGCAGTCGGCCAAGCAAGCCATCGCCTTTTTGAAGCAAAACGGCTCTGGCCGGGCCACCTTCCTGCCGCTGGATACGGTGCAGCGCCGTTTACCTTCTAAGGAAGAAGCAGCGGCTGCTAAGCTACCCGGTGTGTGCGGCTTTGCGGTGGACCTCCTAGATTACGAGAGCGAAGCGGAAAACGCTATTCGCTTTCTTCTGGGACGAGTTCTTATTGCCGAGAATATGGACGCCGCCTTGGCAGCGGCCAAGGCGACTAAGTATCGCCTCCGAGTTGTTACTCTAGACGGCGATGTAGTGAACGCCGGCGGCAGTATGACCGGCGGCGCTCGCAAGCAGCGGGAAAGCTATTTAAGCCGTGAACGGGAAATCAAGCAAACGCTGCTCAGCTGCGACGCGCTGCACCAAGAGGTGCTGCGCTGGCAGGAGCAGATTGAGGAGCAGGAAAGCGAGGTCAAGGAGCTCTCTCGCAAGCAGGGCGAAGCTAAGGAGCAGCTGGCGCAGCTGCGGCTAAGGGGTAGCGAAATTCGCCTACATCTGCAGCAGTTAGAGGAAGCGAAAAAGCGAGAAAACGAAAACCTACTTTTACTTTTAGATGATAGAAAACAGGTTACCGATGAATACTTGGCTAATAGGGATAAGGTGAAGGCTTTGCGCACAGCCTTAAGTGAGCGTGAAAGCCAAGATGCCGCAGTCAAGGAGCAGCTAGAGGCCATGAAGCGAGAAATAGCCCAATATGGCAGCGTCCTCACGGCTTTAGAAAACCAGCTGCAGGATGCGCGGGTAACTTTGGAGACCTCAGCTGCAAAGGCTGAGTTGAACAGCCAGCGCATGCAGCAGCTGGATGCGGATACTTTAAGAGTGCGCAAGGAAATCACAGACAATGGTGAGGAGTCCCAGCGTCTGGAGCAGACCATTGCGGAATGCTCTCAACGCAAGGAAGAGCTTGCTAAGCAGAGCGAGCAGGAGCTGGCCGAGCTGAAGCGAATCGTCAGCGGTAAGGACGAGTTTACCGAGCAACGAGGCGCGTTGCTGGCACAGCAGAGCGCCTTGGAAGAGGCAGTGGCTCAAGCTCGCAAGGATACTACGGCCAGCGAGGGAGCGCTGCGTCAGGCAGAGCTGGAGCTGGCTCGTCAGGATAGCGATTACCAGCACGTTTTAGAGCAGCTGGAGCAGGATTATCACATGGACGTGAACCAAGCTAAGCAAGTGGATGTGAGCGAGGTGGCGGAGCTGGATTTGAAAGCGCTCCAGCGCCGAGCCAGCAAGCTGTCCTTGGCCATTACTGAGCTTGGGCCAATTAATGCTGCGGCTATTGAGGAATATCAGGCTGTGAAGGAGCGCAGCGAATTTTTGCGTAAGCAATATGAGGATTTGTCCGCGGCAAAGGATAATCTTGAGGCGGTCATCAGCGAAATTAATAGCGGTATGACCAAGCGTTTTAAGGAAGCCTTTGCCCAGATTAATATTTATTTTGCTCAGTGCTATGTGAAGCTGTTTGGCGGCGGTACTGCAGTTTTAAAGCTTACGGAGCCAGAGAATCTGTTGGACTCCGGTATCGATATTGAGGTGCAGCCTCCGGGCAAAAAGCTGCAAAGCTTGTATTTGATGAGCGGTGGCGAAAGAGCGTTGACTGTTATTGCGCTTTTATTCGCATTGCTTAGCTACCAGCCGGCACCCTTCTGTATTCTAGATGAGATTGATGCACCCTTGGATGATGCTAATATCCAACGCTTCGCCAATTTCCTTCGTGAATACGCAGCCAAGACCCAGTTCATCATGATTACCCACCGCAAAGGTACTATGGAAGCGGCGGATATCATGTATGGTGTAACAATGGAAGAATCCGGTGTATCGAAATTATTATCCGTAAAGATAAATGCAAAGGAGAGTTAGATTATGGGATTTTTTGAGCGCTTAAAGGAGGGCCTTTCCAAGACTCGACGCAATTTTACCGACCGAATTCAGGAGCTGGTAGGCCTATCCACCGCCATTGATGATGACTTCTTAGAAGAGCTGGAAATGATTCTGCTCAGCGCAGACGTGGGTGTGAAGACCACGGAAAAGCTTATTGAAGCTGTGCGCAAGGCTGCTAAAAGTCGTGAAATTAAAAGCACTGAGGATGTTATACCCTTCCTTAAAAAGTATATGGCTGAGCTTTTGGCTGATAGTGGGCAACGTACCCGCATTGGCGCTAAGCCTACCGTAATTTTGGTCGTTGGCGTTAACGGCGTGGGCAAAACCACTACCATTGGTAAGCTGGCTAATTACTTCACTTTGTTTAAATACAAGGTTATTTTAGCTGCAGGCGATACCTTTCGTGCTGCTGCTGCCGAGCAGCTGACGATTTGGGGTGAGCGGGCTCACTGTGATGTTATTCGTCACAATGAGGGCGCGGATCCGGCAGCAGTTGTTTTTGACGCAGTCAAGGCCGCCATTGCCCGTAAGGCGGATATTCTTTTCATTGATACCGCCGGTCGTTTACACAATAAAGCTAATTTAATGAACGAGCTGGAAAAGATTCACCGTATCATTAAACGTGAAATTCCCGAAGCTCCTCACGAAACCTTCTTAGTACTGGACGCTACCACCGGTCAAAACGCTATTAACCAAGCCAAGGTCTTCATGGAGACTGCTAATGTAACCGGTGTAGTTCTGACTAAGCTAGATGGCACCGCTAAGGGTGGCGTGGTTGTGGCCATTAAGGAAGAGCTGGGGCTGCCCGTAAAATGGATTGGTATCGGCGAGGGGATTATGGACTTCCGTCCCTTTGAGCCTGATAAGTTTGTCGAAGCGCTGTTTGATACAGAAAAATAAACCCCTCAGTCACCTACGGTGACAGCTCCCCTTTGAAGGGGAGCCAAAGAGGAAAAGTTTAATATTTTTGGAGGGTGACAAGTAAAAATACTTGACAACCCTCCTTTTTTAGATTATAATAGCAAAGTCGAGTAAATTTAGTTGAGGTAGCATTATGTCCGGAGAGGAAATTTTTCAGCAGCGTATGCGCTTAGGCAGGCTTTTTGATATCTATGGTGGCCTGCTCACCGAAAAGCAAAGAAACTGTTTGGGATTATACTTCTACGATGATCTATCCTTAAGCGAAATTTCGGAGGAGCTGGGCGTATCACGTCAAGCAGTCCATGACCTATTAAAACGAGTGGAGCAAATTTTAGAGCGTTACGAAACTACCCTGGGCGTGTTCGCCAAGGAGGAAGCGCTTCATGAAGAGCTACATCATGTGGTGCAGCTTTTGGCTCCCTGCGATAGAGAGAAAAATGACGAGGCCGCTAGAATTTTAGAAGGTATCTGCGGCGAAGGTAGGTAAAGCGAATGGCATTTGAAAGTTTATCTGAAAGATTACAAAATGCATTAAAAATGTTCCGCGGCACCGGTAAGCTCACTGAAGACGACCTGAAGGCTCCTATGCGCGAAGTGCGTATGGCTCTATTAGAAGCCGACGTTAACTTTAAAGTTGTCAAGGACTTCGTAGCTAAGGTGAAGGAGCGTGCTCTGGGAGCGGAGGTTAGCGAGGGTCTGAACCCCCATCAACAAATCATCAAAATCGTTAATGAGGAATTGATTGAGCTGTTGGGTGGTACCCAAAGCAAGCTTACCGTGGCCCAAAAGCCGCCCACAGTAATCATGCTGGTAGGCCTGCAGGGCGCTGGTAAAACCACCACCGCCGGTAAGCTGGCTAATTATTTGAAGAAGAAGCACAAGAGACCTCTGCTGGTCGCTGGTGACGTTTACCGTCCCGCTGCTATTACCCAGCTGCAGGTTTTGGGTGAGCAGCTCAGCGTTCCCGTCTTTACCTTGGGCGACAAGGTATCTCCGGTGCAAATTGCTGAGCAGGCCATTGAAAAGGCTCGCAGTCTGGCTTGTGATACGGTAATCATCGATACCGCAGGCCGTTTACATATTAACGAAGAGCTGATGGAGGAGCTGCGTAATATTAAAGCAGCGGTAAATCCTCAAGAAATCCTGCTTGTTGTAGACGCTATGACCGGTCAGGACGCTGTAACCGTAGCAGAAAGCTTCAATAGCGAGCTGGGCATCGACGGCTTGATCGTAACCAAGCTGGATGGCGATGCTCGTGGCGGTGCAGTACTCTCCGTAAAGGCTGTTACCGGTAAGCCGGTAAAATTGATTGGCTTGGGTGAAAAGCTGGATGCTTTGGAGCCCTTCCATCCGGACCGCATGGCTTCCCGTATTCTGGGCATGGGCGATATCCTGACCCTAGTGGAAAAGA
This sequence comes from Phascolarctobacterium sp., assembly GCA_004558595.1. Classification (GTDB taxonomy): domain Bacteria; phylum Bacillota; class Negativicutes; order Acidaminococcales; family Acidaminococcaceae; genus Phascolarctobacterium_A. Next base: position 11,862 of record SFCN01000024.1, read on the forward strand.
TTCAATCCACTACGGATCTTGCCAAGGCTTTGGAAATGGAGAAGAAGCTGCGTAAGGATGAATTCACTCTGGAGCAGTTCCTAGACCAAATGCAGCAGGTTAAAAAGCTGGGCTCTCTGGAAACTATTCTGGGCCTGATTCCCGGCATGGGCGGCATCAGCCAAAAGCTGAAGGAAGCTAATGTGGATGAAAAGGAATTCGACCGCATTGAGGCCATTATCCGCTCCATGACCCCTAAAGAAAGACGTAACCCTGATATCATCAACGGTAGCCGTCGCAAACGTATTGCTCTAGGTTGTGGCATGCGTGTGCAGGACGTTAACAAGCTGCTGAAGAACTTCGAGGAAAGCAAGAAGATGATGAAGCGTATGCAGGGTATGGCTAAGTTTGCATCCAAGGGCGGCTTCCGCATGCCCTTTGGTCATTAATAAAAATCAAAAGTTCCATGTTGTTTGAGATATATTTAAGGAGGTGACTATCAACATGGCAGTAAAAATTCGTTTAAAACGTATGGGCGCTAAAAAAGCTCCTTTCTATCGTATCGTAGTAGCAGACGCTCGTTCCCCTCGTGACGGTCGTTTCATTGAATCCATCGGTTACTATGATTCCACCACTACCCCCGCTAACGTAAAAATCGACGCTGAAAAAGCTATCGATTGGATGGGTAAGGGTGCACAACCTACTGATACCGTTAAGAGCCTGTTCAGCAAGAATGGTATCATGAAGGCTTTTGCTGAAGCTAAAGCAGCAAAATAATCATTTAGAGAGGCGTGATCTACATGAAAGAATTGGTAGAAGTAATGGCCAAGTCTCTTGTAAGTAATCCCTCTGCAGTAGTAGTGGAGGAGGAAACTACCGGTACAACTACGGTACTCCGCCTCCATGTTGCTTCTGAAGACATGGGCAAGGTTATTGGAAAACAAGGCCGCATAGCCAAAGCCATCAGAACTGTTATGAAAGCAGTAGCAACCCGCGAGAATGTAAAAGTTATTGTGGAAATTGTCTAATCAAGGATGGTACATAATGGATAAAATGACTGTTCGTGTTCCCGTCGCTATTAAGGCGAAAGTAACCGAAGATTTAAAACTGAAAATTATTGGAGATCTCCAAAACACCATAAAAAATATGGAGCTTGATCTGGAGCAATTTGAGTTCCAAGCTAAAAAAGCTTTGCATCAGGCTGCCTCTGATTTGAGCGTGCTGCCGGCTTTGCGCGAACAAATCGACATGGAAAGAAATAAACGCACCGCTGCTAAGGCTGAAGCAGAAGCTAAGCTGAAGCGAGCTGAAGCACTGGAAATGGGCGCTGAGATTGGTCATGGTACCTTAGAGCGTACTGTGGAAATCACCATTGGCACCGATTTGGAAGCTTTGATGGGTGCTGAAATCCTCACCGAGAACGGTAAGGTTATCGCTTTCCGCGAGTAATAGCTAGGTTATGCACAACCAAATAGTAATTGGTAAGATTGTCGCTCCGCACGGTGTGCGGGGCGATATTCGTATTTTGCCCTTAACCGAAAAGCCGGAACAATTTTTAGATTTAGAGTATTTGCTGCTTCATGACGGCCGCAAGCTGACCGTTAAGCATGCTCGCTTTCACAAGCGCATGGTGCTGGTTACCACTGCAGAAATCAAAACCATGAACGAGGCGGAGCTTCTCCGCGACCAAGAGGTTTTGATTAAGGCCGAGGATTTGCCGGAGCTAGAAGAGGGCCAGTTTTATGTGGCTGATTTAGTTGGCTTGCCCATTTTTGATGAAGAGGGCAAGCAAATCGGCACCTTCAAGGATTCCTTGAGCACAGGCAGCAACGATGTTTATGTTATTGCTGTGCCGGGGGAGAAGGATATTTTGCTGCCCGCTCTCAAAATCTATGTGAAGGAAATCAACCTTGCGGAAAAGCGCATTGTTGTAACCCTGCCGGAATGGGTTGATGAAGCATGAAATTTCTCTTCATAACACTATTTCCCGAACAGATCGAGCAAGCCGCAGGCCATAGCATTATTCAAAGAGCTGTGCATAAGGGTCTTGTGGAAATCAGCTGCATTAATCCCCGGGAATTCACTCATGATGTGCACCGCACAGTGGACGATACTCCCTTTGGGGGCGGTGCTGGTATGGTTTTAAAGCCTGAGCCCATGGTAGCCGCCATTCGCAAGGCGAAGGAGCAGCTGCCCGACGCTCGCGTTATTGCCATGTGCCCCGGTGGACGCACCTTGAAGCAAAGCATTGTGGAAGAATATGCTCATAGTGGCCAGGACTTTATTTTCGTTTGTGGTCATTATGAGGGCTTTGATGAACGCATCTTCCATTGGGTGGATGAAAAGCTCTCCATTGGCGATTATGTGCTCACCGGTGGCGAGATGCCCGCTCTTATTGTGATGGATGCTATCGCTCGCTTTATTCCGGGAGTTTTAGGTAAGCTGGTCAGCGCTGAGGAAGACTCCTTTAGTACGGGCCTTTTAGAATATCCCCAATACACACGCCCAGTGAGCTTTGAGGGACTGGAGGTACCGGAGGTGCTGCGTGGAGGTAACCATGCTTTAATAGCCAGCTGGCGCTTGCAGGAGTCTTTAAAGGCTACTTATTTCCTGCGTCCTGATTTGCTTACGGAGGAGCAGCTGCGCTTTATAGAAAAACCCTTGCCCTACAAGATGAAAAAGTCCCAACGCAAATTCTGGGAGGAGCTGAAGACTAAGATCGCGTCTGAAAAAGCTCATTTTACCTCTGAGAAAGCGGTTGAGTCGTTACCCAAGGCAGAGCAGGGAGAAGCTTATCCTAAGGAGGGTGAGTAAAATGGCTGAATTATATGTGGGCCTTGTACACTATCCCATTTATAATAAGCGTATGGATGTTATCGCCAGTGCGGTGACTAATTTTGATATTCACGATATTGCTCGCACCTGTCGCACCTATGATGTCAAGCAGTATTATTTAATCCATCCCAAGGAAGCCCAAAAGCAAATGATCCACAAGATTTTGCATTATTGGCAAGAGGGCTATGGTAAGATTTATAATCCTGACCGTGCTGATGCCTTGGAGCGAGTGCACTGGCTGGAGGATATTGAGGCCGCGGCTAAGGATATTGAAGCCAGAACAGGTCAGCGTCCCTATATCGTGACCACTGACGCGCGTATTTATCCTAACACTGTAAGCTATGCTTTTATGCGTAAGCAGCTGCAGGAGGGCGAAAAGCCTATTCTGCTTTTATTTGGTACTGGCTTTGGTATTGAAGCCGAGGTCATGAAAAGCTTCGACTATATTTTAGAGCCTGTTTATGGCTCCTGTGATTATAATCATCTATGCGTCCGCAGTGCCGTAGCTATCATTTTAGATAGACTAGCAGGGGAAGCATGGTTCGAAAAAAATTAATAATTTTTGTAATGTTTATTGCACTTTTTGCTTGCTTTTGCAGGTTTGGTATGGTACAATAGACGTTGTGTAATACGGACGGTCCGCTGTGGAGTTCACACATGAACGTCTATGATTTTAGGAGGAAAAAATGAACATTATTGAAGTATTGGAACAAGAACAACTGCGCAGCGACATCCCTGACTTTAAAGCAGGCGACACCGTAAAAGTTTACTGCAAAATCATTGAAGGCACCCGTGAACGTATCCAATTGTTCGAAGGCGTTGTAATTTCCCGCAGCGGCTCCGGCGTTCGTGAGAACTTCACCGTTCGTCGTGTATCCTACGGCGTAGGCGTTGAAAGGACCTTCCCGGTTCACAGCCCTCGTATCGACAAGATTGTTGTAGCTCGTCGTGGTATCGTTCGTCGTGCAAAACTGTACTATCTGCGTAACCTGACTGGTAAGGCTGCTCGTATCCGCGAAAAACGCTAATAATGTTTCTTCTCAAAAGGGATTGCATAGTAGGCAATCCCTTTAATTTTTTATATTTTTGTGTTAAAATAGAAAAGAACTTTTTCGAAAGAGGTGTATATTTTGAGCAGTAAAAATCAAACTTCTTGGCAGGATACTGCCAGTGATTGGCTAGTTTCCATAATTGTGGCCGTGGCTTTGGCCTTTTGCATTCGTACCTTTTTAGTGGAGCCTTATATGGTAGAGGGTTCCTCCATGTATCCTACCTTAAAGAACCATGAACGCTTGATTGTGGATAAGCTGAGCTATTTTGTTACCAATCCCAAGCGTGGTGAAATTGTAGTTTTCCGCTTCCCCAAGGACGAGAGCCGTGACTTTATCAAACGTGTTATCGCTGTGGGTGGTGACACCATTGAGATGAAGGATGGTCAGGTTTTTGTAAATGGACAAGTCTTAAAAGAGGATTATATTTATAAGAACGACCCTAAGGGAAAGAATATTTCCAGCTATCGTAAGACCATTGTTCCCGAGGGCACTATTTTCGTTTTAGGTGATAACCGCAACAATTCTGAGGACAGCCGCTTCGCTGATGTGGGCTTCGTACCGCACAAGCTGGTGAAGGGTAGAGCTTTAGTTTGCTTCTGGCCCTTGGGCAGCATGCGTACCATTAAGGCTGATACGGGTATGGGTAAATGAGAGTAGAGGACTTTAAAATTCAATGGTTTCCTGGCCATATGACCAAGGCTAAGCGCATGATGGAAGCTCAGATCAAGCTGGTGGACGTGGTTGTGGAGATGTTGGATGCGCGCATTCCCCGCTCTAGCACCAATCCTATGCTACAGAATGTGTTGGGCGCAAAGCCTAAGGTTATTGCCCTGAACAAGATTGATATGGCCGATACTGCTAAGACTGAGCTGTGGCTAGAGAAGCTGAAGCACAGCGGTTTACCTGTTTGTAAGATTGACTGCGCCACTGGCAAGGGGGTGAAGCAGCTCATTAGCGCCATTCAGTTGGCTGCCAAGCCAGTTATCGATAAGTGGCTGAAGAAGGGCGTGCGTAATCGTCCTGTGCGCGTGATGATTGTGGGCATCCCTAACGTGGGCAAGTCCACCTTGATCAATCGGTTGGTTGGTAAGAATAAGGTCATGGCTGCTGATAAGCCAGGTGTAACCCGTGGACAGCAATGGGTGACCATTGCTAAGGGCTTGGAGCTGCTGGACACTCCGGGTGTGCTCTGGCCTAAATTTGAAGACCCTTCCGTTGGCTTCGCTCTGGCAGCTACTGGCGCCATTAAAGAGGATGTCTTTGATCGTCAGGACGCTGTGCAGCTTTTGTTAGACTTTCTGCTGCAGAAATATCCTGAAGCGCTGGCTTCTAAATACGCTGTGACTGTGGAAGAAGGGGAGACAGCCCAATCTGTAATGGCTAAAATCGCCACCGCTCGTGGTTGCCTCAAGGCCGGTGGTATGCTGGACTTGGATAAGGTGGACCAGCTTGTGCTGCGGGACTTTCGCTCCGGTCGTCTGGGTCGCTTCACCGTGGACGAGCCTTAAGGAAAATTGTCTAAAATTTTCAGTTTTTCTGCTGACAAATGGGAAATTTTGTGATAAAATAGTACTAGAGAGGGAGAGAAGGTACTTTTTTTGGTGCCAATTTCCCGAAAATCTCCTTATATAAAGCTTGAAAGGCTTGAAAAGAGTTAAATACGCCGCTTTGTAGTTATTACTATAAGGCGGCTTTTTGTCTAGTTGGGACTTATTATTTTTCTGCAAGGATGTGAGAAAATGAAAATCAACGAGGTCAAGGAGCTATTGGCTGGAACGCCCACCTGTGAGCAATTAGCCGAGCTTAAGGCCGATGAGCGCAGTGGCGTGCAAAAGCTCTTAGCTGCCTACTATAAGCGTTTAGAGAAGGCTGCTCAGGAAAAGGAACGCTTTACGAAAATGCTTAGCTATGAAAAAAAGTATTACGCCCAAGGCATACAGTATGTGGCAGGCGTGGATGAGGCCGGGCGTGGTCCCTTAGCCGGTCCCTTGGTAATCGCGGCTGTAATTTTGCCGCAGGATGTGTTTATCTCCGGACTTAATGATTCCAAGCAACTCAGCGCCGCCAAGAGGGATAAGCTCTATGACGAGGTTTTAGCTAAGGCTGTGGCTATTGAGGTCAACATTGTCAGTGTAAGCAATATCGATAAGTATAATATCTATACAGCAACCCAGAGAGGCATGGCAGAGGTTTTGGAGCATTTGCCGGTGCGGCCACAGGTTGCTCTTATCGATGCTATGCCTGTTGAAGCCAAGGGTATGGAAACGGTGTCCATTATTCACGGCGACGCTCTAAGCGCTTCTATTGCCGCTGCCTCCATTATCGCCAAGGTCACTCGTGACCGCATCATGGAGCGTATGGATGTGCTTTACCCAGCCTATGGCTTTGCCAATAACAAGGGCTATGGTAGTGGCGCTCATATGCAGGCTATCGCTGAGTTTGGCGCAACCAAGTGGCATCGTCGTAGCTATGAGCCCGTGAAGAGCATGCAGCTAGAGCCAGTAGTTGCTGCTGTCAATGAATTGTATAGTCCCCAGCTTGAACCTGATTATGTGTTCTCAATCAACCCGTAAGCTGGGGATTTATGGTGAGGAGCTCGCTTGTAAGTACCTACAAGCAAAGGGCTATGTAATCTTGGAGCGCAATTTTCGCTGTCGGCGCTTCGGTGAAATTGATATTGTTGCCAGTAAAGCTGGGGTACTAAGCTTTATTGAGGTCAAGACACGCTGCTCTAGCCGGTATGGCAAGCCGGCTGAGGCAGTAACCTTGGCGAAGCAAAGAAAAATCTATCGTGTTGCACAGTATTACCTCCAGTGTGCGGGGTTAACTAGTCGCATTCCGGTGCTTTCCTTTGATGTAGTTGAAATTATCATTGAAGGTGGTGCGGGAATGCGACTTTTTCATTACCCGCATTGCTTCTAGATTAAGGAGGATAAGATGTTTGCTCAAGTAAATGGTTTAACCACTTGTGGTATTGATGGCGTGATGATTTTGGTAGAGGTAGATATTTCTAATGGTCTGCCTAATTTTGACTTAGTAGGATTGCCTGCCATGGCGGTACGCGAGTCTAAGGAAAGGGTAAAGGCTGCAATGCGTAATAGCGATTATCCCTTTCCCATGACGAAAATAACCGTTAATTTAGCTCCCGCAGATTTGCGTAAGGAGGGCTCGGGCTTGGACCTACCCATCGCAATCGGACTGCTGACCTGCTCTCGGCTTGTGGAGCCAGCAAAATTAGAGGGCAAGGTTTTTGTAGGCGAATTATCGCTAGATGGCCGCATTCGCAAGGTTTCTGGCGTGCTATCTATGATTATGGAAGCCAAACGCTTTGGCGCCAAGGAGATCTATATTCCTCAGGAAAACGCCGCTGAGGGCAAGCTTATTCAGGGTATTAAGGTTTATACAGCCTCGACTCTGCAGGAGATTGTGGAGCATTTACAGGGGAATAAGGCGCTTGTGCCACTGCCTAAGGAGAATATTTTACAAAATAAACAGCGCATTTATCATGTGGATTTCGCTGATATCAAAGGTCAACTGGTGGCTCGCAGAGCCTTAGAAATTGCCGCTGCAGGCGGTCACAGCATTATGATGATCGGTAGTCCTGGCTGTGGCAAAACAATGTTAGCGAGGCGTTTGGTGACGATTTTACCGCCTATGACGGAAAGCGAAGCTTTGGAAGTGACGAAAATCTATAGTATCGTAGGCATGCTACCCCAAGCTGATAGTGTGATGCTAGAGCGTCCTTTTCGCAGTCCCCATCACAGTATCTCAGGTAGCGCTCTTTTAGGAGGGGGCTCTACGCCTAGACCGGGTGAAGTTACCCTGAGTCACAACGGCGTTCTTTTTCTGGACGAGCTGCCTGAGTTTGAACGCTCCACTTTGGAAATGCTACGCCAACCCTTGGAGGACGGGGAAGTTAGCATCTCCAGAGTGCGTGCGGCTATGACCTTTCCCAGTCGTTTTATTTTAGTGGCCGCTCAAAATCCCTGTCCCTGCGGCTATTTAGGAGACAGTCGCCATGTCTGTACCTGTAAGCAGCGTGATGTGGACAATTATCGACGTAAAATTTCCGGCCCCTTGATGGATAGAATTGATATGCAGATTAATTTGGCGCGAGTGGATTTTTCGGAGCTTAAGGATAAGCAGGCTGGTGAAAGCTCCGCTGTGATCCGTGAGCGGGTGGTGCGGGCTCGTCAATTACAGCAGGCAAGGCTTGAATCCCGTGGCATTCACTGCAATGCTCAAATGGGAAGACAGGAGGTAGCAAAATTCTGTCAACTGGATGCCCAAGCCCAAGGGGTGATGGAAAAGTACTTTAATATACTCAACCTAAGCGCCCGTAGCCACGACCGCATATTGAAGGTAGCGCGCACAATTGCCGATTTGGCAGGCTATGAGGATATTCAAGCAGCTCACATTGCTGAGGCTGTAACCTTAAGAGCCAATAATCGTAGTTAGTTATGAAGAAAGCAGGGGCTATCCTCTGCTTTCTTAACATTTGTACTTGCCTTTGTTGCCGCTTCCACTAGCATTTACTCATTAAATATGTTATAATTTAATGACGATTTATTTTTTCAAGGGATTTCTATGCGTTTTTTTAAGGAGTTGCCATCATTTCATGTTAGGACTAATAAGTGGTGTGCGCAAAAACAGTCTGGCTGAAGCTGCCGGAATTGTGGCTGGTGATAAGCTGGTGTCTGTATGTGGCGTACAAGTGAAGGATATTATTGAGCTAAGCTTTTATACTACCGATTATGAGGTAGATTTAGAGCTGGAAAATACTGAAGGTCAGCGCCGTCAGGTACATATAGATAAATATCCCGATGAGGATCTGGGCTTGGAGTTTGAAGCGGCAGTTTTTGACAAGGTCAGCACTTGCTATAATAACTGTATCTTCTGCTTTGTGGATCAGATGATTCCGGGGATGCGTAAGGGTCTCTATGTGCGTGATGACGACTATCGCTTGTCCTTTTTGTATGGCAATTTTATTACCTTGACCAATCTGAAGGAAGAGGATTTTCAGCGCATTATCCAAACACATATGACTCCTCTTTATGTCTCAGTTCATGCCACCGATCCCAAGGTACGCTGTGAAATGATGCATAACCGCTTTGCAGGGGAGCTCATGGAGAAGCTAGAGCGCCTTTTTGAAGCTGGTATTGAGGTACATACCCAAATTGTGTGCTGTCCTGGCTATAACGATGGAGAAGTTTTGGAAAAAAGCTTTTATGATTTGTATGCTAAGCATCCCAATGTGCTGACCATGGCTGTGGTGCCAGTAGGTATTACCAAGCACAGGGAGGGGTTGCATCCCTTGCGTACCTTCACCAAAGAGGAAGCGGCGGCTTTAATCGACCAAGTGACCCCTTGGCAAAAGCAGTGTCGCGAGGAAACCGGCAAGACATTTATATACTTAGGGGATGAGTTCTACCTTTTGGCTGGCAGGGAAGTTCCTTCTGCAGCATGGTACGATGGCTTCCCGCAGTTAGAGAATGGTATTGGCTTAACTCGTAGCTTCCTAGATGAATGGCAGGAGACTTTGGCTCAAATGGGCAATTATCAAGCGACTAGTCCTGCGCTTATTCCTGTAGGCGAGAGCGCTTACCATGTGCTACAGCCATTCATGGAGGCATTGAATAAGCGATATGGTAGTGAGCATCGCTTTCTATCCGTGCCTAATAAATTCTTTGGCGGGAAGGTTAATGTGACGGGACTTTTGACTGCAGGCGATATTTTGGCTGTGGCTGAGGGAAAACGTTTGATTTTGCCAGCTGTTGTTTTGAATAATGATAATCTCTTTTTAGATGATACATCCTTAGCCCAGTTCCGCGAAGCCTACGCTGGTAAGGTAGAGCTCGCTAAGGGAGCTAAGGAGCTCTTACATTTGCTTTTAGAAAGCTAGGTGAAACTATGTTACAGGTTTATACGGGTACCGGCAAGGGAAAGACCACTGCTGCCTTAGGCGTTGCGCTAAGAGGCGCGGGTCACGGACTTAAGACCTTGATGCTGTGCTTTTTAAAAGATGATCCCGACTATGGCGAGGCTAAGGCTGTGGGCATGCTGCCGGGCTTTGAGCTGCGTCAGGTTGGCCGTGATGCTTTCGTCAACTTCCGCAATCCTGATCCGGTGGATTTGGAATTATGTCGTCAGGGATGGGAGTCTGCTAAGGATGCCATTGTGAAAAAGCAGGCTGATATTGTAATTTTAGACGAGCTGAACATAGTGCTAGCTACGAAAATGCTGCCCTTGGCTGAGGTTGTGGACTTTCTTAAAGCGCATCAACATGAGTTGGAAATTATCACCACGGGCCGTGGCGCACCGGAGGAGCTCATCAAGATAGCAGATCTCGTGACGGATATGAGCGAAGTGAAGCACTACTTCCATAAGGGAGTATCTTCGAGACTTGGAATAGATCATTAAATAAATTTAACATTAACACGCTAGATTGAAATAAACATTTATAGTATGATGGAGGAAATTGATTATGGGTAAACCTATTGTTGCTATAGTTGGACGTCCTAATGTTGGCAAATCAACCCTGTTTAATATCTTTGCCAATAGCAGGATTTCCATCGTGGAGGACACCCCCGGTGTAACCCGCGACCGCCTGTATGCCATGGCGGAATGGTTGGACCACGAGTTTATGATGGTGGACACGGGCGGTATTGAGATCATGAACGCTGATGCTATTGCTGTATCCATTCGTCAGCAGGCCCAAATCGCCATTAAAGAGGCCGATGTGATCCTTTTTGTATGTGATGCGCGCAGTGGCATTACTACTGAGGATGCGGATGTGGCTCGTCTTTTGCGTCAATCCAAGAAGCCGATTGTTTTGGCTGTAAACAAAGCTGACTCTCCGAAACAGGAAATGAATATTTACGAGTTCTATAATTTGGGCATTGGTGACCCCATTCCTGTTTCCGCTTCTAACCATCTTGGCTTGGGCGATCTGTTGGATCAGGTTGTGGCTAAATTCCCCAGTGAAAAGCTGGGCACCAGCATGGATGACGAGGATGAAATCAAGGTAGCTTTAATTGGTAGACCCAATGTTGGCAAATCCTCTATTTTTAATGCTTTAGTAGGTGAGGAGCGCTCCATCGTAAGTGATGTAGCCGGCACTACCCGTGATGCCATCGATACTCCTGTCGTGCGTAATGGACAAAAATACCTCTTCATTGATACTGCTGGCATGCGTCGTAAAGCGAAGGTGGATGAGCCCATTGAAAAATATAGCGTTATGCGTTCTCTGCGCGCAGTGGACCGCAGCGATGTGGTGCTGATGGTCTTTGATGCGGTGGAGGGTGTAACCGAGCAGGATAAGCGTATTGTGGGCTATGCCCATGAGGCAGGCAAGGCCATTATTTTGGTAGTCAATAAATGGGATTTGTACGAAAAGGATAATAGCTCCACCCTGCGCTATACAGAAACTCTGCGTAAGGAGCTGGTTTTCCTGCAGTATGCTCCCTGTGTGTTCGTGTCCGCTGTAACCAAGCAACGTATTCATCGTTTGCCCGAGGTTATTAGCTATGTGGCAGAGCAAAATGCTCAACGCATCGCCACCAGCATTTTGAATCAGGTTATCGAGGATGCTGTGGCTATTAATCCGCCGCCTACGGAAAAGGGCAAGCGCTTGAAGATTCTTTATGTAACTCAGGTTAAAATTAAGCCGCCAACCTTCGTTATTTTTGTTAACGAGCCTGAGATTATGCACTTCTCTTACCAACGGTATTTGGAGAATAAGCTGCGTGAGGCCTTTGGCTTCGAGGGCACACCCATTCAAATGATTATCCGTGGCAAGAACGAGGAAGATTAATTTAAGTCAGGTGATGTAGATGATAAATGAGGTGGGAATATTGCACTATGTGCTGGGCTTTGCGCTGGGACATGTTTGTGGCTCCGTACCCAGCGGCTTGTGGCTTGTTCAGGCCCTGCACGGCATAGATATTCGTAATTACGGCAGTAAAAATATTGGTACTACCAATGTCTTTCGTACTGTGGGTCCTTCTACAGCAGTAATGGTTTTGCTTTGCGATATGCTTAAGGGCATTATCGCTGTGGCTCTGGTGAACCATTTCTTCCACAATCCGGAGCTGGATGTGGTCACTGCCTTGGGCGCTTTATTGGGGCATAATTACTCCGTTTTTTTAGGCTTTAAAGGCGGTAAGGGCGTGGCTACGGGCTTGGGACTGCTAGTGTTTCTGATGCCGAAGGTAGCAGGAACGGTTTTTCTCGTATGGTTAGTGTTAGTGCTCATCACACGCTATGTGTCCTTAGGCTCCATAGTGGCAGCGATTTTAACGCCCATCATGTCCTGGTACTTCGCTTATCCCTGCGCTTACATTATACTGGGCGCCATTGCAGGCTTCTTTGTCGTTTTGCGGCATAAGGATAATATTGGTCGCCTTCTTAGCGGTACCGAAAGTAAAATTAAGCCTGGTAATGCTAAAAATTTACCCAAATAATACTTTGTTTCTAAAAAATATGTATAACGCTTCTTGCTTGTCGCTGTGTCGATATGTGAGGGGCGTTTGCTTTTATTATGGGCAAAAAAAGTGCAAATTTTTCACAAAAAAACCTTTGTGTTTTACACACAAACAGTGGTATAATACACATAGAGTTTTTTACAAGAAAGGGGACTGTACTATGTCTGAAAAATCCACATTCTATCTGGTGCGGGAAGAAATTCTTCCGGAAGCCATTAAAAAGACTATAAAAGTTAAAGAAATCTTAAAACGTGGCGAAATCAAAACTATTAACGAGGCCGTAGAAAAAATGGGCTTAAGCCGTAGCGCTTATTACAAATATAAGGATTTTGTTTTTCCGTTCTATGAAGCTAGCAAGGAGAAGATCATCACTCTATCCCTGCTCTTAGAGCATAAATCCGGTGTGCTGTCCAAGGTTTTGAATACTGTTGCTGATGATTCCGGTAGTATTATGACCATTAACCAGGGTATTCCTCTGCAGGGTGTAGCTAATACCACCATTTCCATCGAAACCAAGCATTTGACAGTAGATTTGGAGGCACTCCTAGACAAGCTGCGCATGATTGACGGTGTGAAGAGATTAGAGGTTTTGGGTCAGGTATAATTGGCCAAGCCAATGTGATGAATATCAAGTGGAGGGGGATTTTGAGCAATGAAGGATTTTATTAATGTGGGCCTGCTGGGTGCAGGGACTGTGGGCGGCGGCGTTATTCAGGTTTTAGAAAAAAATGCAGCGGATATTGAACAAAAGGTGGGGCCGTGCCGAGTATGGCGAGCAATATGAATTTACCAATAATATCGATGATATCTTAAATGATCCCGATATTGACATTGTGGTAGAGCTCCTAGGTCGTGAGCATCCGGCCAAGGAGTACATAGTGGCTGCCTTCGAAAAGGGTAAGAACGTAGTCACGACCAACAAGGACGTAATTGCTCATTATGGTGAAGGAATTTATTCCTTGGCAGAGCAAAAGG
>SFCN01000092.1 GCA_004558595.1 Phascolarctobacterium sp.
CTTGACTTAGAGTGAACTCCAAGATATAAGATAATAGTGAAGAAACTGATTGGAGGGATGCTTATGACTATTAAAGAGGCGAGTCAAGTAACAGGTGTGTCAGCAGATACGTTGCGGTATTACGAACGCATTGGGCTTATTCCGGCAGTGCCACGGAGTGCAGGCGGCATTCGCGATTATGATGAAGCCAGTATTCGCTGGATAAATTTTATCAAATGCATGCGTGGAGCAGGACTACCCATAGAAGCACTTATCGAGTATGTCGCTCTTTGCAAGGAAGGTAGTAAAACAGAAGCGAGTCGCAAGGCTATTCTCATAGAGCAGAGGGATATTTTGCAGCAGCGTATAGAGAGCTTGCAAAAGACATTGGTTAAGCTAAATTACAAAATTGATAATTATGGGCATCTTAATCAAGAAGCCATTAAAAATATTAAATGGAATGAGTAAGAAATATTTGCAAGAAATGCTTGACTTAGAGTGAACTCCAAGATATAAGATAATAGTGAAGAAACTGATTGGAGGGATGCTTATGACTATTAAAGAGGCGAGTCAAGTAACAGGTGTGTGGGCAGCCCCGGTACAAATCACTGCACCGGCAGAAACGATTGTAGCGAGTCAATTAGATAATCGTTGGGATAAAAAGTTCCCGGTTAATGCTAATGTCAAGCAACAAAAGATTACCTTCCATAATCGCTTTGGTATTACCTTGGTTGCCGATATGTATGTGCCGAAAAATATGCACAAGGGTAGCAAGCTGCCTGCCATTGCCATGGCAGGACCTTATGGAGCCGTGAAGGAGCAGGTTTCCGGTCGCTATGCTCAGGAGCTGGCCAGTCGCGGATTCGTAACCATCGCCTTTGACCCATCCTTTACGGGTGAAAGTGCCGGCCTTCCTCGTAATACTACCTCACCTGACATCAATACGGAAGATTTTTTAGCTGCAGTGGATTATTTGAGCAATAATGAGCTGGTTGATGCAGATAAAATTGGCATCTTAGGCATTTGTGGCTGGGGTGGCTTTGCTTTGAATGCAGGTGCTCAGGACCCGCGTATTAAGGGAATTGTGGCCTCCACCATGTATGATATGAGTCACGTTATCGAAAATGGTTATTTTGATGAGGGCAAGGATCCCGAGGTATTAAAAAAGGCACGCATGGCTGCTCGTAAACAGATAGCTGCTCAAAGAAGCTTGGACTACAAGAATGGCTATTATGCCATGGCCGGAGGAGTGCCGTTACAGGTAACGGAAAAGGACCCGCAGTTTGTGCGTGATTACCATAGCTATTATCAAACCGAGCGTGGTCATCATGAGCGTTCCTTTGGCTCTACCACTGGTGCTACCTTGAGCTCCGTTTTGAACTTCATGAATGCACCGATTAATATGTTTATCGATGAAATCGAAGCACCAGTGCTGTTGATACATGGTGAAAAGGCTCACTCTCGCTATTTTAGTGAGGCTGCTTATAAGAAGTTAAAGGGCGACAATAAAGAGCTTTTGATTGTGCCCGGAGCGGTGCACACAGATTTGTACGATAAAATGGATGTTATTCCTTTTGACAAGATTGAGGACTTTTTTAAGAAAAGCTTAAGATAAGATAAAGATGCTCACGGCTTAGGCGGTGGGCATTTTTTAAATTGCTGCATAGAAAGATATTCCTGAACTAGCTCGAGTTATGGTATCATAGAAGGCAAAGAGGGTGATGTAATGAATTTTCGTATTCTGCAATATTTTCTTACGGTGGCAAGGGAAGGCAATATAACTAGAGCGGCGGAGCTCTTGCATATTACCCAGCCCACCCTTAGCCGTCAGCTGATGCAGCTGGAAGAGGAGATGGGCGTGCAGCTTTTTGAGCGTAGCCAGCATCGGCTTAAGCTGACTCAGGCTGGAGAGCTTTTAGTCCATCGAGGCAAGGATATCCAAGAAATGGTCGAAAAAACTGAGCTTGAGCTCAAGGATACGGAGAGTAATTTGCATGGGAATATTGCCTTTGGTGCTGGCGAGCTTAATAATATTAATCTTTTGGGAGATATACTGCGAGCTTTCCAAGCCCAATATCCCGAAGTAACCTTTGATATTTTTACTAATACAACTGATATTATGCAGGAACGCATGGAAAAAGGGCTTTTGGATATTTCTTTGGCTGTTGAACCAATAGATGTGGAAAACTACGATTATATAGCTCTTCCTCAGAAGGAGGTTATGGGCGTTTATATGCGGGCTGATTCACCCTTAGCAGCCAAGGAAAAGATAGAGGTAGCAGATTTAATAGCCAAGCCGTTGCTTTTGCCATCCCGCTTACAGGTGCGGAGCAAGATTTTGCATTGGCTTAGCGGCAGCATTGCCCAGATGCATATTGTGGGGACCTGTAATCTTGTGGGCAATGCGGTGATGCTTACGGAGCGCAACGGGTATTATAGTGTGGGCGTTTGTTATATGCCTGTTTTAGAAAGCAGAGTGTGCTTTAGAGCCTTAGAGCCTGCCATTGAACAGAGGGTTGTGCTTGCTTGGCGTAAGGGGGCCAAGCAAAGTAGAACTGTGCAACGCTTTATCCAGTTTACAAAATGCTTTTTAGGCATGGAGTAGTCCTATAATTTAAGTATTAGACATATTAAAAGCATAAAATTATAATTTAGGTATGTAGAGCAAGGGCTGTACATACCTATTTTTTTGTTAGTGTTGATTGGCAATGTAACCTTTGAGCCGGGCTGTCAAAATAATTGGCATATCCATCATGCTGATAAGGGTGGTGGACAAATTCTTTTGGTGACCGGTGGACGTGGCTATTATCAAGAATGGGGCAAAGAAGCGAGAGAGCTGTTGCCGGGTGATGTAGTGAACATCCCTGCAGGAGTGAAGCACTGGCATGGTGCTGCTCCCAATAGCTGGTTTGCTCATCTTGCTATAGAGGTTCCTGGGGAAAATTCACGCAATGAATGGTGCGAACCCGTGAATGAAAAGGAGTATAAATCCTTGAAATAATATATTATGTAGTTCAGGAGTGGTAATGCTTCACAAATTAGTCACTTGACTTAGAGCGAACTTGAAGAGGTATGCTGGAGTTGTCCTTATGGATGGCTATATATTAATTAGACAAGTGAGGAGTAAAACTAATGAATAGACGCGATTTTTTGAAGACTACAGGCATTTCCTTGGCTGCATTGGCCGCTATGTGCATGGGCTGCGGTTCTAGCAATGCCACATCTGCACCAACAGCTGCAACAACTGTAAACGAAGGAGCAAAACAAGTTATGGATACTAACAATGGTAAGAAAATTTTAATTGCCTATTACTCTTATAGTGGCAATACTAAGGCTTTGGCCGAAGAGATTCACAGACAGGCTGGTGGTGATTTAATCCCCATCGTACCTGAAGTTCCTTACTCTGAAACCTATGATGTAACTGTGGCTAGAGCTAAGCAGGAGCAGCAGAGTAATGCACGTCCTGCAATTAAAACTGCAATTCCTAATATGGAGCAATATGATATGGTGCTTTTAGGTTATCCCAATTGGTGGGGTAGCTATCCTATGCTGATTGCTACCTTTGCAGAAAAATTCAATTTGGATGGCAAAAAAATTGCTCCCTTCTTTACCCATGGCGGCGGAGGTGAACAGCGTTGTGCCAGCGATTTACGCAGGCTGTTGCCCAAGGCCGACATTCAAGAAAGCTTATGCTTGTCCGGTAACAGTGCACGCAGTGCTCAAGGAGATGTTAGCACATGGCTGAAAAAGCTTGGCATGTAGTTGGCTATTTACTGGGCTTTCTATTATTCTACGAGCCCTTTATGTTTTTCCAGAGGATTACTGGTAGTTTTCTTGTGGAAACAGGCTTCACCTCCATCCATGTGCCCTGTGCTCGCATTCCCTTGGCTAATATCCTGACTGGGCAGTGGCAGTACAGCGGGCCGACATCACTATTCTTTTGCCTATTGCTAATTGTGGTGTCTCTGTGGTTCGGTCCGCTTTTTTGCGGCTGGCTCTGCCCTGCGGGAGCCTTTAGTGAATATTTGAGCAGGTTGCTACCTGATAAATATAAAATTAATTGGGCACAGCTAGTGCCGCTTGTGCCGTTGCGTTATGGCTTTTTCCTAGGCTTTCTTGGTTCAATCATTTTAGGTTTAGGCATTCCCTGCAGCTATTGCAATTATTATGCTTTAGAGATATTCGTAGGCTATTTGCATACCGGGCAGCTATTAAATAGCTCCCTTTCCCTGCTTATGACCTTTGTGGTAAGCAATATTATTTTGGGACTTTTTACTAAGGGTGGGCGTGGCTACTGCAATTTACTCTGTCCGGTGGGGACAATGTGTTCTCTCATGCATGTGCTGGGGCAGCTTGTTCCAGGTGCCTTTGAGATGCAGGTTGATAAAAAGCTATGCGTGGGCTGTGGCCTGTGCAGCAAAAAATGTCCTATGCAAGCCGTGGCGATAACTCAAGGAAAAGCACAGATAAATCGCCATCACTGCATCGTTTGTGATCAGTGCAGGCAAGCTTGTCCGCGCAAGGCGATTGCCTATACAAATGGTTTGCACAGTGAGGTGACTAAGCACGATGTTCAAGAATAATTTGCGAGAGCTTTATATGACGGCCGGAGCTGCTGGCTCAGTTCTCATTCCTCAAGCTATGGTCAGCACTTGGCCTAGTTTTTTCGTCACTGTTGCTCCCTTGACTAGCAATGCTTTGCCAGCCTGCACTGGTAGCTGTGGTGCTTGCGGTGGCACTTGTGTGACTAGCATCAGCATGTTGCTGTGGTTAGGCAGCTGTAAATATATTAATAAGAAAAGTTAGGAGGCATTGAACATGTTTGGATTAGGTTTACCGGAGCTGCTTTTGATTCTGGTGATTGGCTTGGTCTTCTTTGGGCCGGGCAAGCTGCCCGATGTGGGTAAGGCCATTGGTAATAGCATGCGTGAATTCAAAACGGCTCTCAACGACGTAAAGCCGGAAATTACGGAAGAAAAAGCTGTGGAGACAGCAAAGGAAAAATAAGGGTGTAGGCAAATGGATGGCATGGAGGTTAAGCTAACAGCGGAGCCGTGGCGAGATAATGTTGATAGGGACATGAGCTTGGCGGAGCATTTGACGGAGCTGAGAAGCTGCCTAGTCAAGGCTGGAGCTGCTTTAGTAGCAGGAACCGCTGTGAGCTTTTATTATCAGGAGCAGATTATTGAGGCTTTGACTGCTCCCGTAGGGCAATTATATTATTTGCGTCCGGCCGAGGCCTTTATGATTTACATGAAAATTGCTTTACTAGCTGGCTTGATACTAGCTTCGCCCATGGTGCTTTACCAGCTGTATAGCTTTGTAAGACCGGCTTTAACTCTGCGGGAAAAGCATTATGCTCTCTGCACTATTCCCATAATTATAGTGCTTTTTCTTGGTGGGATGCTATTCTCATATTATTTTGTTTTCCCTAGAGCCTTGGATTTGATTTCCATGGAAAGCTATCTAGACTTTTTAATAATGCTAGTCGTGCCCTTTGGCTTTGTCTTCAATATTCCGGTAGTGCTTTTGCTTCTGGCCTACCTAAAGCTTTTGCCAGTGCATGCCTTGGGAAAATATCACAAGCATGTGATCTTAGCAGCCTTTATCTTGGCCGCCTTTATTACGCCAACACCTGATATTATTACGCAAAGCCTTTTGGCTCTGCCTATGGTTGTACTTTATGAGCTGAGCTTAGTGCTGTGCAAATTATTGCTAACATCTTAGAAAGCTCTTGACTTGAAGTGCAGTTAAAGTTGTAAGCTAATAATTACAGAATTGTTTTTCTGAATAGTTGAGTTAAACTTTGGGAGGAAATGCATTATATGAAAAGGCGTGATTTTCTTAAGCTGGCTGGCTTGACCTCAGCGGTCGTAGCTACAGGAGGTTTAGTGAATATGGATAAACTTTTAGCACAAGCACCAGTAGTTGGTAGCACAAAGTTAGAGACAGGAATGCAGTCTGTTGGTTCCCATGCCAAGGTATACTTTACCAAAAAAATTGATGCAAAGCATTTAATTATGCTCTATAATTTGATTAACGAGAGTATTTATGGCAAGGTGGCGATTAAGCTTCACACAGGCGAAAAGCATGGGCCCAATATTCTGCCGAGAGACATGGTACAGGCACTGCAGGCCCAGATTCCTAACAGCACGATTGTGGAAACCAATACTCTTTACCAAGGTGACCGGTATACAACGGAAGGGCATTTAGAAACCTTGAAGGTTAATGGTTGGACCTTCTGCCCAGTGGATATAATGGATGCTGATGGTACTGTAGAGTTGCCCGTGCGAGGAGGAAAGCATTTTAAGACTGTGTCCATGGGTAAAAACATAGTAAATTATGATTCCATGCTTGTTTTGACGCATTTTAAGGGCCATGCCATGGGTGGCTTTGGTGG
>SFCN01000093.1 GCA_004558595.1 Phascolarctobacterium sp.
TTGTCATTAACAATTAATAGATCAACCAATCCCAAATGCTCAGGTGCATAAACATCTGCATTTTTTAATAGCAGACAGCTCATTTATTCTCATCCTCCAGCTTAGCAATACCAATGCCGGTATAGCCATAGAACATAGCAATAATAAAGCCGGTGTAGCACAAAATTGCCCAAGGAGCATAATCCAAGGTTTCAATACCGGTGCAAGCGGTCATATACGCACCTGCAGCAGACCAGGGAACCAAGGGAACGAATACGGTACCCGCATCCTCCAAAGTACGGGACAGATTCTTCGCAGCTAAGCCCCTTGCTTTATATGCATCACGGAACATTTCACCAGGAATCAAAATGGACAGATAGGAGTTACCGGTGCACAAGCCCATGGTCATGCAGGAGGCAACAGTGGACGCAACCAAATCACCAGTGGTCTTAGCAAAGCCCAAAATCTTTTGCAGCACTACTTCAAGGCATCCAGCACGGCTCATAATACCTGCAAAGCAGAAAGCGCAGAAAACCAAAAGAGTAGTACCCATAATCTCTGCCATGCCACCGCGATTTAAAAGCTTTACGATTTGAGGAGCTGCGGTAGCAGGATCAAAGCCAGGACGTGCAATCATGGCAATCTTGAAGCCTTTAACAGTTGCAACAAGCAGGCTCTTCAAAGTAATGTTTTGGAAAATTAAAGCTTCGATACCAGCTAAAACAGTGGAACCCATCATAACCGGCAGAGTGGGCTTTTTCATAATGGAGCCAGCTAAGATCATTACAACCGGCAGCAGCAAGAAAATATTAAAATCATACATGGATTCAAGCTGTCTCAGCATAGTGTTCACAGCTTCGGAAGATACATCCTTGCTGCCACTGTTTTTGAGGCCCACAACAGCATAAACAATCAGGGAAATAATGGTTGCCGGAATGGTGGTCCAGAACATGTGACCAATGTGTTCATATAATTTAGAACCTGCAGCAACGGGAGCCAGGTTGGTGGTATCTGACAACGGAGAAATCTTATCACCAAAATAAGAGCCGGCAATAACTGCACCAGCAGTCGCAGCCAAATTTACACCCAAAGTGCTGGCGATACCCATTAAAGCAACGCCCATGGTAGCTACAGAACCCCAAGATGTACCAGTTACTACGGATACAACTGCAGTAATCAAAAATGCAGTAACCAACATGAAGGTAGGATTAACAATTTGCACACCATAATAAATCATCATGGGAATGGTGCCTGCGCACATCCAGGCGCCCACCAAAGCACCTACGCAGGTCAGAATCAAAATTGCCGGCATGCCCTTAGCAATCTTTTGGCAAATTTCGTCCATCATTTCATCCCAGGTTACACCCACACGGAAGGCAATCACAGCCGCAATACCAGCTACCAAAAGCAGCAAAGGCTCGGTAGGATAACCCAAATAACCCTTACCCACGGTCAGAATCACCATCATGGCAATAATAGGAATGATGGATTCAGTAAAAGTAGGCATTCTTCTTGTTTGCTTTTCATCCTTTTTTGACATAATACCCCTCTTTTCTACTAGAAAACCCCTAGTTAAGTTTTTACAGACCACCTGCCTGTATGATAAGAATTTTATCATTTTATCCTTATGATAACAACACTTTCAGACAGCAACACTTATTGGATTTTTTCTAGTATCAATAAGCTGATTATCAGCAAATGGGTATTCTGTATACATTTTTTGTACTAAAAATCAAGCATCAACGAGGTTATTACGCCCTTTTTGTTTATATACAAGAGACAAGCGATTGTACATGACTCTTTTTACAACCCATTACATTAATAAGGTTTTCTTTTTGATAGATGTATATCGATATGATTTATTTATCAAAATTCTTGTCTTTCGATGCTCGCAACAGCTCCAAAAACCGCTTGGTGGGCAAGGTGAAATTAAATTCATAATCATAAAGCACGGAGATGGGCATGTTACCGGAATATTCCAGAGGAAATTCAACTAGGCTCCCCAGTACCAGCTCCCTTTGAATTTTCACCCTCGGCACCAGCGCAATCCCCAAATCCTGCTGTACCGCCACCAAAACAGATTCAGAATCACTGAAGGTAAGAAAGGGCTTAAGCTTGGAAAAATCTATTTTAGATTTTAAATGCTTAAAATAGACCTCGCTATCGGGATAACTAATAAAGGGATAATTATAAAAATTATTGTCCTGCTGCATTCTCTCATACAAACCCTTAGAGGCCACCAAAACCATGGGCTGATTCCACAGCGCCACCCTGCGGGTATACAAGGGCTGAACATCAATATGCACAAAGGCAAAATCATAGAGCTTTTTATTGAAGGCATCGTCGATGGTGGATTCCACTGTCATACAACGATTAACCTCTATATCCAGCTCCGGAAATTCCTTTTTCAGCTGCAAAAGCACCGGCAGCAAATAAAAGTTAATGCCCTGGGTGGAGACGCCAATCTTGAGGCTGTAATTATCTTTTTGAAACTGCCGCATAATTTCCTGGCTGTTTTGATAATCCAGCATAATCTGTTGGGCTATGGGCACAAAATTCTTGCCCGCCTGAGTCAAATACACATTTTTCCCATCACGAGTAAAAAGAATAACGCCATATTCCTCTTCCAAGGCTGTAATGTGATTACTAATTGTCGGTTGGGTAAAATTTAGATATTTGGCAGCCTGGGTAAAGCTCCTAAACTGCACTACGGTTAAAAAAGACTGATAAACCTGTATATTCATTTATGTCTCCCACCCCAATTGAAGATTTAGCTGGCACCTTTATCATTAATAATGCTCATCTAAAATATATGCATCATCCTCTATTCCCCTTGATTCCGAATATAATGCAAGGCGCTTTGGGCGGCAATAGCACCATCATTAGTCGCCGTTACTACCTGTCGCAGCACTTTATCACAAACATCGCCAGCACCATAAACGCCAGCTACACTTGTGGACATATCATTATTCACAACAAGATAGCCCTTAGCATTGGTTATACCCAAATCCTTGCAAAAATCAGTAACCGGGTCAGCGCCGATATAGGGGAACACGCCCTTAGCCCACATACTCTCTATAACCCCAGTCTCCTTATGCAAAACCTTAAGCCCTGCAACACGCTCATTTTCAATAAGCACCTCTTGAGGTATACGCCATGTCAGAACCTCTATCTTAGGATGGCGGGCCACCTTGTCCTGGGTAATCTGTTCCGCGCTAATCACATCACGACGAGCCAATATAGTGACCTTAGAAGCAAATTCGGCAAGGTAAAGCGATTCCTCAAAGGCAGCATTACCAGCACCCACAATAATAACAGGCTTATTCCGATAAAACGCCGCATCACAAACAGCACAGAAGCTAATCCCCCGGCCAATCATCTCCTGCTCACCGGGGATATTGAGCAAACGCTCCACCGTACCCGTTGCCACAATCACTGCAGTTGCAGTAAACTCAGCGCCGCTTTCACAACGCACTCTCCTCAGCTCGCCTTCCACAGTAAGCGCTGTAACCTTTTCATATAAATAAACTGTGCCCAAAGCCATGGCCTGCTCATAAATATCATAAGCAAGCACAGAGCCATTCACATTTTTAATGCCTGGCCAATTCTCCAGCTCAAAGGTCTTGATAAGCTTGCCACCGGGAGCAAAGGACTCCAGTACAAGGGTTTTGAGCCCGGCACGACGGGCATAAACGGCAGCAGTGAGTCCAGCAGCCCCACCGCCCACAATTAGCAAATCATAATGCTTATCAGGAGCTGCCTCCACAGGCGGCTCTTCCCCGAGCAGCTTTTCCAATCTTGCACGCAGTCGTTCCTTGGGTAAAAAGCCAGCATATCTTGACGCCACTTTGCCCTCTTTGATGAAGAACAACCCTGGAATAATGGTAATATCCATTTCCTCGGTCAGCTCAGGCTCCTTATCAATATCTATTTTAACAATATTGATGCGTTCGCCCATCTCTTTTTCAATATCATCCAGCACATAGCTAAGCATTTTGCAGGGTCCGCACCAGGTTGCATAAAAATCAGCCAAAAAAGTTTTCTTTTCCTTCAGCATGGCACGAAATTCTACTGCCGTAGGGTTAATAATCGTAGTCATAATTTGCTCCTTATCATACTAAATTTATCTTGAGTTTTTTATATCCACTAACACACTCACAGCTCGCATTTTTCCAAAAACAGATTTATGGTACTCAGCGTGGGCTCAAATATATCCATCGTAAGCATTTCTTCTAGGCTAAAACGAAACCTAAGCCAAAATATACTTTCTCTTTAAATTATACCACAAACCCTAATCACAAGCAGGAAAAATACTATTAAAAGCGAATTTTACAGTACACAATATTTCTCAAATATAACAGAAAGTCCCTTCTCACCATGACACTAAAAATTCCCCACACAAGCTATAGTCTTAGCTCATGTGGGGAATGTTTCATTCTGTAATTTTTTCTAAAATATTATCTAGCCAATTACCTTCAAAAGCTTCAATGTTGCCATGGTCACACAAATCTGCAAGGGCCGGAGCAAGCGGAAGCTGAGCAGTACTCTTAATTTGATACCTCTCCGCTAAATCATCAATATGGCTCTGACCAAAGATATAATGCTTATCATGACAGGAAGGACACTCAAAATAAGCCATATTTTCCACCAAGCCCAAAACAGGAATATCCATCAAGCCTGCCATTTTAACAGCCTTCTCAACAATCATCTCCACAAGTTCTTGAGGAGAAGTCACAACGACAATGCCATCTAAGGGCAATGATTGGAAGACCGTCAGCGGCACATCTCCGGTTCCGGGCGGCATATCAACAAACATATAATCTAATTGCTCCCAGTTCACCTCTGACCAGAACTGCTTCACAGCCCCAGCAATCACCGGGCCACGCCACACCACAGGATCCCCTTCGTTAGGCAACAACAAGTTGATGGACATAATCTTCGTTCCGCACTTGGTTTCAGCAGGGAAAATTCCCGCTTCATT
>SFCN01000094.1 GCA_004558595.1 Phascolarctobacterium sp.
GGCTGGCAGGCCAATAAAAGATGCACTTGTGCATGGCTAGTAGTATTAGGGCTATGCCCGAAAAAGAAAAGCCACCCGCTATGCGGGTGGATCTTTACTTGCTATAGGGGCGAATTTGGAAGGAGGTTTTTTGATGTTAAGTGAAGAAGTGAAAAGCAAGTACAAAAAGTCTATAGCTCAGTTTAGTCTTATGGATGATACTTTTATGGCAGTGGTGTTTGGGAATGAGCTACAACTTTCTGAAATGCTATTGCACACAATTATGGGTAATGATAAAATAAGAGTGATTACAAGCACGGGACAATATACTATTAAGAATTTGCAAGGGCATTCATCCACTTTGGATATATTTTGTCAGGATGAGCTGGGCCGATACTTTAATGTGGAGGTGCAGCGAGCAAGCTCCGGTGCTGTTCCGCAAAGGGCCCGCTATCATTTGGGGATGATTGACAGCAAGCATTTTCAGGCTGGTGTTAAGGACTATAGTCTGCTAAAGGATGCTTATGTAATATTTATTACCGAGACAGATGTTTTGGGAGGCGGCTTGCTAAAGTACGATATCAAGCGAGTGATAGCTCAGAATGGACAGGACTTTAATGATGGTTCTCATATAATTTATGTTAATGGCGAGAAGCGATATGATGAGACAGCTTTGAGTATGCTGATGCATGACTTTTTCTGTAAGGATGCTAAGGATATCAAAAATGCTGTACTGGCCGATAGGGTTAGACATTTTAAGGAAGAAGAAAGTGGGGTAGACGAAATGTGTGAGATTATGCAAAAGCTGGCTGATGATGCCGCTTATGAAAACAGTGTTAAGATTGCTGAGAATTTTATATTGGCAGGTGTAAGTATTGATTTAGTCGTACAAGGAACCCAATTGCCCCGTGAAGAGGTAGAAGCAATTGCCAAACGCTTGGGAAAGTTAATTGCGTAAGCAAAACACCTCTCTATGAAAAATTAAAGCATATACCTTAGTGGATTGCTATTGTATAGGCTTGCCTAAAGAATGATGCTGTCTGCAAAAGGCTGCTGCCCCTACTGTAACATAGTTTTTTGCAAAAATATGATATTGTAAATTCTTAACGCCCCAATGTGGCGAGGTGATTGTGGTAATCACTTCTCGCTGCACCGGGGCGTTTTGTTGTTTGCAAGAATAATATGCCGCAAAGGCAGGAAAAAGCATATTCTTAGAGAAATATACCCATATACTTTTTACATGAAGGATAAGTTTATGGACAAGACGACTCTCAACTACTACAACGCCCACGCCCAAGAATTCGTTCAAGGCACGGTGGCGGTGGATTTTCATATAACTCAAGATAGATTTTTGGCGCAGCTGGAAAAGGGAGCCAGCATTTTGGATTTTGGCTGCGGCAGTGGCCGTGACACCAAGTACTTTCTGGAACGAGGCTATGGGGTGGAGGCCACGGATGGCTCAGCAGAGCTGTGCAAATTGGCCAGCGAGTACACCGGCATAAGCGTCAAGCAGCTGCTCTTTGATGAGCTGGAGGCCGTGGATAAGTACGATGGCATTTGGGCCTGCTCTTCCATTTTGCATTTGGAGTGGGCCGATTTAGTCGTTGTTATGCAGAAAATGGTACGTGCGCTAAAGGGCGAGGGTGTGATTTATACGTCCTTTAAGTATGGCCAGTTCACGGGTCAGCGCAATGGTCGCTTTTTTACTGATTTGGATGAAGAGGGCCTCGCAAGGCTGCTTAAGGAAGTGGGTGGCTTGGCAGTCAAAGAGCTGTGGATTACGGGGGATGTGCGTCCCGGTAGGGGTGAAGAAAAATGGTTGAATGTGCTGCTGCAAAAGAGCTGTCTGGAGAAATAGAGGTTGAGCCCATAAGCGTCATTACGGGCGACAATAATTATAAAAAATTCCTATATTACCAACTAAAAATGAGCATTCGCCAAGCGGACGCCATCGACATTGTGGTTTCCTTCTTGATGGAAAGCGGTGTGCGCATGCTGCTCAAGGATTTGCAGAGCGCCTTGGACCGCGGTGTAAAAATTAGGCTGCTCACGGGCAACTATTTGGGCATAACCCAGCCTGCAGCGCTGTATTTGATCAAAAAAGAGCTGGGCAATAGGGTGGATTTGCGTTTTTATAACGATACCACACGTTCCTTTCATTCTAAGGCCTATATCTTCCATTATGGGGACGAGGGCGAGATATTTATTGGCTCCTCTAACATTTCTCGCAGTGCGTTGACTGCTGGCATTGAGTGGAATTACAGGCTGATTAAACGCATTGACGAGGAAAGCTTTACGGCCTTTTATGAAACCTTTAATGATTTGTTTGAGCATCATTCCATTGTGGTGGATGACCAGGTGCTGCAAAGCTATTCCAAAAGCTGGCACAAGCCCAGTGTAGCCAAGGATTTGGAGCGCTACGACATTAAAGAGGATGAGAATACCCGTGTTAGCTACTTGTTTCAGCCCCGTGGTGCGCAAATCGAGGCCCTTTATGCTTTGAACAGCTCCCGTGAGGAGGGCGCGACCAAGGGCGTGGTGCAGGCTGCGACAGGTGTGGGCAAGACCTATTTGGCTGCCTTTGATAGTGTTAATTTTAAGCGTGTGCTCTTTGTGGCGCACAGGGAAGAAATCCTGCGTCAGGCAGCGGAGGCCTTTAAGAATGTGCGTCCACAGGATAGCTGTGGCTTTTTTATGGGCCAACAAAAGGATACGGATAAGCAGCTAGTTTTTGCTTCGGTGGCTACCTTGGGCAAAGAAAAATATCTAAATGAGGCCTACTTTCCCAAGGATTATTTTGATTACATGGTGGTGGACGAGTTTCATCACGCAGTGAATAAGCAGTATCGTAATATCGTAGAATATTTTACGCCTAAATTCTTGCTGGGATTGACGGCGACCCCGGACCGCATGGACGGACGGAATATTTTTGAGCTGTGTGATTATAATGTGCCTTATGTAATTACCCTGCAGGAGGCCATCAACAAGGGGATGCTGGTACCCTTCCATTATTATGGCGTGTATGATGAGACCGATTATTCTGGCATGCGCTTTGTGGGCGGGCGCTATAACGAGCAGGATTTGAATGCGGCCTATGTGGGCAACCAGCGGCGCAGCGATTTGATTTATAAGCATTATTTGAAATATCGTTCACAGAGGGCCTTGGGCTTTTGCTGCTCTCGCCTGCATGCGGAGATGATGGCGAAGGATTTTTGTGAGCGTGGTGTGCCTGCGGTGGCGGTGTATAGCGATGCTCAAGGGGAGTTTGCCGAGGACAGGCAGCAGGCTATTTCCAAGCTGGTGAAGGGCGCAATCAAGGTGATTTTTTCCGTGGATATGTTCAACGAGGGCGTGGATATTCCCAGTGTGGATATGGTGATGTTTTTGCGTCCTACGGAAAGTCCCATTGTCTTTTTGCAGCAGCTGGGCAGGGGTCTGCGTACTTATAAGGGCAAAAAATATTTAAATGTGCTTGATTTTATCGGCAATTATGCCAAGGCCGAGCGGGCTCCCTTTATGCTGGCTGGCAGGACTATGAGCGGTGGGAGAAAGCTGACGCGTGGGGAATTAGAATATCCTGATGATTGTATTGTGGATTTTGATATGCCCCTTTTGGACTTGTTCCAGCATTTGGAGCAGCGTCGTTTGCATATTAAGGAGCGTATTCAGCAGGATTTTGTGCGAGTGCAGGAGTTTTTGGGCAAGGTGCCCACCCGCATGGAGCTTTTTACCTATATGGATGACGAGATTTATTATCTGTGCTTGAAGAATGCCAAGGACAATATTTTTAAGAATTATTTGGCCTTTAAGGAGGAAATGGGGCTGCTTACGGTAGCGGAGCAGGAGCTTTGCGCAGGTGTGGGCAAGGAGTTTGTGCATCTTTTGGAGACCACGGATATGACTAAGGTGTATAAGATGCCGGTGCTGCGGGCCTTTTATAATGGTGGACAGGTGCGCATGGCTGTGACGGAGCAGGAGCTTTTGGCTAGCTGGAAGGCATTTTTCAACGATGGCACGAATTGGAAGGATTTGAAGAAGGAGATTACGCTGGAGGAATATAGGGGCATTAGTGACAAGGCCCACTTGAGCAACATTTTGCGCAATCCGGTGAAGTTTTTGAAGGCCAGTGGCAGGGGCTTTTTCGTAGAGCGAGATGGTTATCCAATTGCTCTGGCAGAGTCGCTTGCAAGTGCAGTAAATAATCCTGCCTTCGTGGCGGAGCTGAAGGATATTATTGAGTACAGAACTATGGAGTACTATCGGAGCCGGTACGAGGGGAAGGAGGAGGAAGTGCAGGGTAAAATTATGCAAGAGGTAGTTAAGTAGTAAACACACTCAGCGGCGGTGATTGCAGTGCAAAACATTTTTAATATAATTTGCGTGCTGTTCTTTTTGTGGCAGCTCTTTTTCGGTGAGGGCTGGGCCACAGTTTTTTGCCGGTTGTTGGTGGGTGGCTGCGTGGTTTTTTGGCTAGTATGCAAATATAGGTTGAACAAGCAAGATCAGGAGCAAGCAAAGCTTGGCAAGGAGCAACCAGCCGCTGTCAATAAAGAGGCTGTGCAGGGAACGAAAGCAGATGCTAAGGACAGTGCAGCGCATGCTGCTCAGCAAGAAGGCAGCAAGTGGACAGGAAGCGAAGTGGAGATGATGGACGGGCCCTATGGTCGCGCTCCTTTCGGTGGTGTAATTTGGGATGATGAGTATACCATTGATGAGCTGATTTTTAAGAATGGGGTGTATTATTACAACCAGAACAGCGAAGAATGGGAAGAGGATGACGAGGATGCGTGAGCATGAAGTCCATAGAGTGAAATGTTAATGAAAAAAGAGCGGCCAAAACGGCCGCTCATTCCATGCTTGGTGTCCTGGGACTTGGCGTAGGCTGTATGGCTTTAGGCTTTGGTATTGGTTTAGCAATAGGCGCTTTATACAGAAAAAAATAGCCGCCCC